>RSAS01000319.1 GCA_003934145.1 Candidatus Viridilinea halotolerans
ACATGTTGACCAGCACCGTCACCTGGGCCTGGTGCGCGGCCTGGATCAGCCCCCAAAGGTCGGGCAGCGCCGTGCCGCGACTATCGTCCACATAGAGCGCATCCGGCGGGCGATCCCCCGCCAACAAGCGCCGCGCTTGGTCAATCCGCGACGGCGCGATCACCGACAGGTCGGGGTAGGTCGTCTCCAAACGCGACGACAAACCATCCATCGTGGTGTAGATCATCAGTTCCATGAACACATGCTCCTAATAGCGCCCGTGGCCCCACGGCGCGTTGACGGTGCCAACCCGCTGCAAGCCGTCGAGATGCGGGTCGTAGGTAAACAACTTCTCGGTGGGAAAGGCATCGCCGCTCGCCCCCTGTCCGGTTTGGCGCAGCACCTCGTCTACCGCAAGGACGGTACGCCGCCCGCGTGGGCTGGGGCCGATATGGACGACGAGCAGGCCGGAGGTAGTAATCAGGCCGCGCACGAGCGCAGCCGAGGCGTTGCCGCCGCCCCCGGCTTGCGCGGCGAGGCCGAGCATCGCGTTGCGTTCGAGGTTGCGCAGGGCGCTCTGCACATCGTTCGCGTGGATGGTGCAGATGCCCGGATGTCCCGTCGTGGCGGCTTGGAGCATGGCCATCGCTTCCCCGCCGCGCACCTCGCCCACCACCACGTAGCTGGGCTTTTGGCGCAGCGTGAAGCGCACCGCCTCCGCGAAGGCGTTGCCCTCGCTCGACGCTTCGAGGTGGACGCTGTTCGCGGTACGGGGCAACTCCCCGCCGTCTTCGACATAGATCATGCGCGCCGTCTTGCCGAGTTCTTGGGTGAAGCCAGCGGCTAGTGTCGTCTTGCCGCTGCCCGTCGAACCGGCCACCATCACCGATGCCCCCTCGCGCAAGCCGGTGAGGATGAGCGTCGCGGCATCCCGCGAGATCGTATTGCTCTGCACCATGTCATCAAGCGTGCGCCAACGTTCAGGCAACATGCGAATGGCCAAGGTCGGCCCGCCGCGTGAAAAAGGGAAGGTGGTGATCGCATAGCGCAGATCATCAGCAACCCCATAATCCCGATCTGGCAGTACCAGATCGGCAAAGGGATCGAGCTTCAAGGGATCGAGTTTGTGGGCGCGCAGCAGTAACTGGCGCTGAATGAAGGTCACCCACGAGGGATGCAGCGTCACGCCGGTATTGGTCATCGCTCCGCGCTGCATCACAAAGATGGGGTCGTGGGCAGGGCCGTTGAAAAGGATGTCGGAGACCTCCGCCTCCGGCTTGCGCCACGTCTCCAGCGGGCCGTACCAATCCAACTGGCTCCAAAGCGCCAACGGCAGCACGGCGTTACCAAAGATGCTCTCTATGCCCTCAGCAAACGGGCGTGACCAGAGCCGGTCAGCCCGCCCGCTGGAGGTGTGCATGCGTAATTCCTCCAGCGCCTCGGCATGGCCAGGAACGACAAACATATGATTTCGGTTGGATGTCACAAAAGATTTCCTTGGTGTGCGAGACGGTGAAGGGGAATTCCTTGCACGGAGAATCCGCTGCACCGCCTCGGGGCGTAGACGAGTGCGAATCATGTAAATAGCGCTACTCTTCAGCCTCCGTGCCTTCAGCCTCCGTGCCTTCAGCCTCCGTCGTGCCTTCAGCCTCCGTCGTGCCTTCTTCAGCCTCCGTCGTGCCTTCAGCCTCCGTCGTGCCTTCAGCCTCCGTAGGAGCCGCAGGCGCGCCCTCACCTGGAACGGTCGCGCCCTCGCCTGGAACGGGAAGATCGCCCCCCTCCCCTGGCACGGTCGCACCCTCGCCTGGCACAGGGGCTTCCACCGGCGCCAAGAGCGTATCCACGGTCAGTTGCCACGCATCGAGGCGGTCGAAGGCGGGCAGGGTATCCGACGCCACACCGTAGCGTTCGCCCCAGAGTTGGAGGCCCGCCACCTGCAGGGCGCGGATCGCCTGCGCTTGGTAGGGCGTGAGTTCGAGGTAGGCCGTCCCGCCATCAATCCACAGCACGCGCACCGAGTTGAGTAGACGACACGCATAGGGGCGGGATGTGGCGGCATCTCCCGAGGCCGCACCGCCATCCCCCACCGTCGTCGGCTGGCCCGTCGCCAGCGCCTGCCGATGTGCATCACAGAGCGTCGGATCACCCGACGGGTCGCTGTAGCCGATGTTCACCAGATCGCGGAACGTGACCGGCCCCAGCGCCGAGACGCTGAAGGGCATCGGCACCATGTTCTCGGCCAGTCGTTCGCCGTTGGGATAGACCGGCTGACTCGGCGGTTCAGCCATGAGCATCGTCGGCTGGGCCAGATCGTTCGCCGCAAGGTTGCGGGCCGCGTACTGGCCCACCACCGCCTCGGGGCGCGTGATGCCTGCCAACTGCGCCGGACGGTGGCGCGACACCTCCACCACCCCAAGGTCTTCGGCGCGGATGATCTGACCATACGGCACATCGCGCACCAGAATAACCACCGCCTCGGTACGCTGGCTTTCGAGGTAGCCCACAATCGCCAAGCCAATGGCGGCGAGCATGCCGATGATGACCAGAAGCGCGGGCAACGGATTGGATTTCTTGCGGCTCATCGCGTGGCCAAGCGATGGATTGTTCAAAGCGGGAGTGGTCATGAGCGGGTCGTTCCTTTCATTCGTTCGAGATGAGTGCCAGATTTCCTACGATGTTTCCACTTGCCTACCGAGAGCGTTTCCGTATGGGCCATGAACGTTACTGAGACGGGTTGAAAGCCAATTTCTTGCATCCGTTCATGCACGAGGGCGTTTTGTACACCAGATTCAAAAAACACCCGTTGAATGCGGTCTATCTTCAACTGCGTAATTGCCAGCATGAGCAGTCTCTGACCGATACCAAGCCCACGATGCTCCGGCAACACACAGAAATCTTCGAGTACCCCGAACTCCAGGTAGGGGTCGGAGATTCGCTGCACTGAGGTCAAGATAAAGCCTGCAAACGCGCCATCCTCACGTTGAGCAACGAAATTGCCTTGCGGGTATGTTCCGAGCGTGACGAGCATGTGCCCGCGCCAATAGTCCCCTCGTTGAGGGTTGAACTGCTCCCTATGAAGTGCGATACCGGTCTGCATGTCGCCGTGAGAGAGGTATGCAGGGGTCTCGGTCACCACACGGTCTATGATGGACACCAATGCGGGAATATCATATGCTCGCATTGGTCGGATTTCCCAATTCATTCAAGCCTACCTTGATAGCTACAAGCCGAGGTCAAGCACATCGGCGGCGATGATGCGGGGCCGAAACTCTCCCCAGCCCACAATGCCGGTCATGACGGGGGTCATCTCCGCGCAAATCATCGGCGCGGTCGGACTCTGTACCAGCGTGCCGTGAACGGTACAGCTTCCCCCGTTGGGCAGCACCGTCCACGCCGTACTGCGAACCAGCGGCTCAATCGCCTCAGCGTCACCACTGAGTCCACGCACACCCTGAAGGTTGGTGCGGAGTACCGTCGCAGCCACCGCAATCACGTCGGCGCACGGGCTGTTGGCCGCGCCAGCGGTGGTGACCTGGCGGCACTCCTCTCTGGCACGCACTGCCGTCTCATTGCGCGCAAAGGCGGCGTAGTCCAACTGCTGCACCGCCTGATTGACCGTGTAGTTCGCCGACAAGAGTTGGCCGATGTTCATCAGCGCAAAGATGAGTAAATATTCAAGTCTATATTCACATCATCCAACCCGACCTGTTGCAGCGCACAAAAAAACACGCCCTGCGGAGCGAGACTGAGAAGACTCAGGCTCCGCAAGACGCGCTGTATGTCCTGATGTGCGGATGGTGGGGAGGGATGCGAGGAGAGGCGAAGCCCTCGCCAACCCTGAAGTTTCAGAAATAGTAGCTGAAAGACAATAGGTTAGCGATGGGTGTTCCCACCCCTAAGATCGCAAACGCCGATCCAAGCGTCCGTGGGGGTTGCACGTACCACAGGGATCGGCGCGGGGTGTTGTTTGGCTTCCCGCAACGGGAAACCGGGAACCGGCCTGTCATTCTCCTTACCAACCTCGGTGGGCTACCCGCTCAAGGGCTGAGCGCGGGAACCTCACACTTCTGGCGGGGGCGGAGCGTGAGTGGCGAGACGAAAACCGTTGTTGTCGTTGTCGTTCGTTGGATGGTTGTCGTTGCGGTAGGCGCAGCGTGCGTTGGCAGGGTTGTTGCCCCACGAGCCGCCACGCAGCATGGTGCGGCCAGTTCCGGCGAGGATTATACCACGTTAGGGGGCCGCGCTGCGCCCTTTGTCACCAGTCGTGCGCTTCATCCAATCGCCGAGCAGGGCGCCGATGGCGCTCACTTGGCGGCTGGCATGTTCGTATTGGCGCAGGGTGAGCAGCTTCAGATCGTGGGCGAGGCGTAGGTAGAGGCGAAGTTGTTCAAGGTGGGCATCGGCGCGCAAGAGCAGATCGCGCTTCTCGCGCGTCTTGCGCGCCAGGACGATCAACTCGTTGAATTCAAAAGCGGCCTGCTGTGTGCGCAGTGCCAGCGCAAAACGATGCTCACGCGGATATTTGAGCGTCGTTGGCACGAGCCAGAGCAGCAGATCGTAGGTTTTGGCAAAGATCGGGATTTCGTTCATGGGCGTAGTGGCCGGAAGATGGTTTGGCGGAGAATCTGATTGCGGAGGCGGTAGGTTTTGCCGTGCGCGGCATGGGCGCACCAACTCTGCACCGATGCGCCCGCTTTGTCCAAGCTGATCGCACCGTGAGCGTAGGCCAGTTGCAGTCTGCGGAGGCGTCGCCTGAAGCGGACGACGCTAGGACGCTTTAGGCGACGGTGCGTGGCAAAGTGGTGAAAACCAAGGAAGGGTACGCCGCTCTGCGTCGGGAAGACGTGGCACTTTTGGGGATGCAAGAGCAGACGCAAACGTTCGGCGGTGAATGCGCGTAGTTCACGCATCCATTGGTGCAATGTCGGCTTGTCATCATGGAAGAGTAAGAAGTCGTCGGCGTAGCGCACATAGGCCCGGCAGCGTAGCTCGCGCTTGACAAACTGATCCAGTTCGTTGAGGTAGACGTTGGCCCAGAATTGCGAGGTGAGATTGCCAATCGGCAGCCCCTGCGGGCGCAAGGGGGCTAGCAGATCGTCGCCTGGGAACCAGTGCAAGCTGCGTTCGCTGTCGAGAATACCAGCGCCGCTCGCAATGATACGCTCGCAGAGGTGAAGCAATTGCGGATCGGCAAGCGTGCGCCCTAAAATGGCGCGGAGGATGGCATGATCAATCGTGGGAAAGAATTTTGCCACATCGCACTGTAACACAAAGCGGTGGCGACGCACAAACTGCGTACAACGGTCAAGCGCACGATGGGTGCCCTTGCCGACGCGACAGGCGTAGGAGTCGTGGATGAACTTGTGTTCAAAGATGGGCTCGATCACATTGACCAGCGCATGGTGTACCACGCGATCGCGGAAGGGCGCGGCGCTAATCTTGCGCTTTTTGGGCTCGTGGATGTAAAAATGGCGGTAGGGGCCGGGTTGGTAGCTGCCGTTCCGCAACTCGGCCTCGAGTTGAAACAGATTGTCCTCCACACGCGCACTAAAACGGGCCACCTCGCGCCGCCCGCGTTTGCCCCGCCGCGCGGCGCTGTAGGCAAGGTAGAGATTCTCGAACGCATAGACGTGGGGGAAGAGTTGACGGTAGGTCTTCATAAAAAATTTCGCGATCGCGCCTGCGGCGCGCAGGGGGATGCTGCGCCCCCCTGCACCCCCAGCACCCCGCCCTTGACGACGGCGGTACTAAAATCCTTTACAGTGTCAAAAAGACAAAAAGCCCAAAAGACATGAAGACTTACGGTAAGGAGAACAAACGGGCGAGACGAAAACCGTTGCCGTCGAAGACGAACGACGGATGGTGGCCGTCGCGGTAGGCGCAGCGCGCGTAGGCAGGGATGAGGCCCCACGAGCCGCCACGCAGCACATATGATCTATTAGAACTTTTGTGCTTTGTGTAAAGACTTTCTGCAACCAGATCGTCCGGCAAGGGGTATTTCAGCTTTGGGGTACTACACCACTCCCAGACATTGCCACCGAGTTCATCTGCGCCGCAGGCGGCGGCGCCGTGGGGGAAGATGCCTACCACCGAGGAGTTGCCGATCTTGCTAAGCGCAATATTAGCCTGCAACGTCGCGCTGATGGGGCCACTGATTTGTTCGCTCAGGTCGTCGCCCCAGGGGTAGGTGCGCCGTCCGGCGCGTGGCTGGTTGGCAACAAGCTGCAACGGGTAGGCGGCGGCGCGTTCCCATTCGGCTTCGGTGGGCAGGCGGATCAGGTGACCCGCGGCGCGCTCCGCCGCGCTCAGCAGGGAGTGGTTGGCCCACCAGGCGAAGGCGCTTGCCGCATACCACGTTACCCTCACCACCGGATAGTTGCCCTCGCCGCTGCGGTAGCGCTCGCTAGGCCAGCCGCGTGGGCGGAAGTGGTCAATGGTCTGCTCGTGTTGCGCCATCAGTTTGAGCAATTCTTCAGCCGCCGCCCGCGCCGCATCAGGGCCGCGCCCCGCCAATGAATCCATGAAGATCAGGTATTGCTGGTTGGTCACCGGGAAGCGGGCGAGGGCGTAGGGCTGTTTGATCTGGTAGTCAAACTGCGGTTTTTCGTCGTCATACTTGCCATTATCATCACCCATACTAAAGCGCCCCGGCTCAATGCATGCCGCCCAATAGTCGGGGCGGGTGAGGTCGAGGCCGACGCGGGCGCACGGGTCGTCGTCGCGCTCGGGGTGGGCCTTATCGGCGCGCAGGCGGTCGAGCAGCGTCGCCGCCCGCTGGCGTATGTGGGGGTCGGGGTGGGCTGCCTGCTGCCAATCGCTGGTCAGCGCGGCGAGCGCCTGGAGGCGGCGGCTCACCGCGTGGCGCTGCTTCTTCAGATCGGGGATGGCGAGGACATTCGCTTCGTCGAGGCCGTCAGCCGCCAAGAGCAGCGCCTCGGCCTCATTGGTCGCCAGCAGGTTGTCAACCATACGCTGCGCCATCTCTTGGTCGCCACTCGTCGCCTCGTGGCCCAGCGCCAGCAGGATCGTCTCGCGCCAGCGCCGTTCGCGCCAGCGCCCCAGCATGGTCGCCACCGCATCCTGCTTGTCGCTGCCCTGCTCGGTGTAGTGGCGCGCCGCAAGGTACTCTTGCAGCGTAAAGTGGCTAAAACTGAAGCGGTCGTCGCTATTGTGGGCCTGGAGCAGACCGCTGTGCAGCGCAATCTGACTGAGCAGTCTACGCACATAGTCGTCACAACGCTCCTCGTGCCAGGTCGGATTGTTCTGCTGATAGATGGGGCGCAGCAGTTCGCGGGCGCGGTAGAGCGGCAGTTCGCGCCGCTCCTCTTCAAGCATCTTGGCGGCCAAGAACTGCAAACGGCGGCGCACTACGTCATTGCTCTCTTCAAAGGGCTGCCACTTGCTCGGCGGCAGGTTGGGCGTGATCTGCGCTTTGCGCCAGGCTTCAATCGTCAACTCAACCAGCTTCTGGTAGATCTTGGCCCGCTCGGTTGGTAGCGGCTCGCGCCCCTCCACCAGCACGGCCATACTGGTGAGCAGCAGCGGATTGGTAGCCATGTCGAAGAGGCGCGGGCTACGATCGAGGTTGCGCCACAACTCGGCAGCCTCGGCCACCAACGGCTGCGGCGCGTCGGGCGACGCAGGCGCGGGCGGCGCATCAAGGCGCAGCGCGAGAAAAAGGCGGTTGAGCAGCGCCTGCATATCAGCGGCGTTGAGCGGGCGCAAATGGCGCTCAGCGAAACCGGCGAGGCGCTCAGCCAAGCCCGCAAAGGGGCGACTGGCGACGATGAAGCGATTCTTGGGGTAGGCTTGCACCAGATGGTTGATCAGATCCATCGCCGCATTGCGCTCATGGGCATCGCCCGTCTCGTCGAGACCATCGAGTAGCAGCATGCAATTGCCCTGCTGCAGCCACGCCTCAAGCACCGCCACGGAGAGGCCTGGCACCGGATCATCCAGCAGGGCGGCCAGCGCCTCCAGCAGCAGACGAGGCGGGGCGCCCACCAGCGGCGCCCGATTCTGGGCATACTGCTTGCGCAGATAGGCCATCAATTCAGTGAGGCGCGCATAGATCGGCAGCGGAATCTGCGCGGTGAAGCACTCCAGCTTTGCGGCGGCTAATTGCCCATCCTGGTCGCGCCACGCCCGCGCCAAGAGCAACGCACCATACTGGAGCGTCGTCGTCTTGCCGCTCCCGGCGCGCCCCACCAGCAGCAGTGCCGTCGTGGTAAAAGGCGCGACTGGTGGCGCCTGCTTGCGCTGCTCACGGGCGGGCTTGGCCTCAGGCTCGGGTTTAGGCAAGCACTGGGGATCACTCAGCAGACGAAAGACCGGCCGATCATCCTTGAGCGCCTGGTAAGCCGCATCACGCGCCTGCTGCTCATCAGCAGCTTCAGCCGCATCAGGCGGCGCAAACTCACCCAAACTAAAGCGCGCAAACGACTCCATCTGCTCACGCTCAATCACATAGAGCGGCACATAGATCGCATCAAGGCGCAACTCACGCTGCTCGCGGCCCAACGCCGGAATCTTCGCCAAACGCACCATCGTGCGCTCCAGATAGGCGAGGTAGGGCGTCGTGCAAAGGTAGGCATTCTGGCGCTGCTGCTCTTTTTCACGACGCTGGGCAGTGGCCTTTTTCTCCTCTTCGCGCACCACTTCTTGTTCAATATCGTGCGCCTCGCCCCCAGACATGCGCTGGAACCAACGCAGCACGCGTTGGCCCCACGGCTTCGCAAAACCCACCAACCCGGTAAAGGCCAACGCCAGCAGCAGCGCCACCACTAGCGTTGCCAGCGAATGTTGCGAAAAGAGGAGCCACAACGTCTCCGCCGGGCGATCCCACGCCAACAAGAGATCGAGCAACTCAATGAACGTCGGTGCAGGCGCAGTTGGCGGTGCAGGCGTCTGTGCGGCGAGCGGCAGCGCCGCCAGCGCCAGCCAGAGCGCCACGGCAGCCAGCGCATAGCGTAGAAGATGCATGCATAAATCCCCGGCTAGAGCGTGAAGCGACACCAGCATCTATGATAGCCGAAGCGGGGATGGGGGGCAAGGGGGGCGCATACGCATGAACGTAAGCCGACGAGCGAGGTTCGTAGTAGGGGCTTTAGCCCCGTAGCAACCCTTGGACGGCGCTAAAGCGCCTACTACGAGCGGGTTTTGGGGCATCCCTAGTCCTAGAAATGTGAAGATGCCCCCGTAGGGCCGAAGCATGCGCCCCCGATAACCCCTTCACATGCAGATTATCCTTGCGCATGCTTCGGCCCTACGTAAAAAACCTTGATGCTTTTTTGCACAAACCGATTCGCTGCTCCACCGCATCAGAACGCGGCGGAGCACAAAACTGTATACTCGAAAGATACTGCTGGTTTATGCATGCACGGGCCTGGGAGCGCGGGCGGCCCGCCCGCATGCGGGCGGGACGCCCGCGCTCCCAGGGGATAAACCAGCAGTATC
>RSAS01000961.1 GCA_003934145.1 Candidatus Viridilinea halotolerans
AAGAGCAGACCTGTGAGGTCTTATTTGAAACGTATTGGGGCATGGCCCCCAAGAAGGCTCCCGCTCGGCGGGGTTTGGGGGCATGGCCCCCAGATTTTGGTCACACCCATATAAATAACAGTAGCAAATAACACTAACGATACTGTAAATCACACCTTTCACTAAATGAACATACCGTCATCACGCCAAAAAGAGGCAATCCATGGATGAGTTGGGGTATAATGAGACGCGCCTTCGTTGCTTGGAAGCTCATGACAATTTATCATGCATATCCATGTCTCTTGGAAAGCGATCATTGCCGGATGCTTTTTTATCCTTGGGTTCCTCTTACTGGTACGTGTTAGTTTCATCTTGAATAGTCCGTCTAGCCAAGTAAGCAACGCCGATAATGGAGTGGCAGCGCCCCAAGAGGAGCCAACAGCCATGCAGGGTGGCTTGAGCTTTACCGCCACTGCCGCAGCGTTGCGGCGCACAGAGAGTAGGCAAGATGACGATCCTCTGGACGCAACCGCAACCCTAACCACGACCGTCCTCCTCGATACACCGACGCCCACAATTCAGTCGCCACTAGAGCGCACCGCAGCACCGACGCCTATGCCGCTGATTCGCGTTCAAGATGGGTTTGTGCAAAGGGATGGCGCTGTAACCTATGCTTTCGTGGCGCGCAACCCTAATCCCGCGCAAAGTCTGCGAGATACAAAGTATCAGGTTGCAGCCTACGATGCCAATGGTGTTGTGTTGGGGATCAGTGGTGACACGATTAACGAAATCGGGCCGGGGCAGGAACTGGGCATTGTGAACAGCATGCAAATCGCCGCTCAGGTAGAGGTGAGTCGTATTGAGGTGCAACTGCGTGATGGTCAAGTGTTTGAGCAACCCTCCTTCTTAGCAGAATTAACGGTTACCAACCCCGCATTTATCCCTGGTGATCAGACCAGTGTGACTGGCACGGTCAACAATGGCCGGGATCGTGATGTGGAGCGCGTTACCGTCTTTGCCATAACCTACAATGGACAACGTATTGTTGGTGGGGGTAGCGCATCTGTTGCGTTTGTCCCGGCCAATGGCCAAGCGCCGGTAAGTATCCCTGTCGTGACGAGTGATGAGGTGACGCATGCAGGCTTTTGGGTTGTCCTTAGTACCACAACAACCGAGCCATGACGAAGGCGGACGACCGGCTATCCTGCTGGATCGTGACGGAGTGATCAACGAAAATCGGACAGATCACGTCAGGTCGTGGAACGATTTTCGCTTTCTGCCCGGCTCATTGACCGCCCTACGTCTGCTGACCGCGTGGGGCTACCGAATTTTTGTGGTAACGAATCAGGCGGCGGTGGAACGCGGCTTGCTCTCGTTAGGAACACTGCAACAGATTCATGCCCGCATGTGCGAGACAGCGGCAGCGCATGGAGCGCAGATTAGCGCAGTGCGCTGGTGCCCGCATCGCCCCGAGACGCGCTGTGGCTGCCGCAAGCCGCAACCAGGGATGCTGCTCGATCTTGCCGCCACGATGCAGATCGATCTCGTTAACACCTACATCATTGGCGATGCGCTCAGTGATGTAATCGCCGGCCAAGCAGTGGGTTGCCGCACCATTCTGGTGCGCACCGGGCGCGGCGAAGAACAACTCAGCCTGCCGGCATTTCAGACGAACCGACCCGATCATATTGCGAATGATCTCCTCGCTGCGGTACAATTAATGCACCTGGCGCGTCAGAATGCTGGCTGATAGTATTTTAACTGCTTACACTGCTGTTGGGGCAAGCCCTAAACTCTGTTTCTTTGTTTCGCTTGAAGAGGGCGCACGGGAACCTGATTCCCGCGTGTCCTCTCGTCGTCCGGTGGGGCATGGGGGCACAGCCCATACGCATGAACTTAAGCCTCTGGCGGGCCTTCCGGCGGGGGGGCGGGGGCATGGCCCCCGAAAAATT
>RSAS01000666.1 GCA_003934145.1 Candidatus Viridilinea halotolerans
GTCGGCACTCCATCGGATCCCAAACTGTAAAGTAACTATGAACCATGTCTTACAGCCGTAGTGCCGACTTCAGTCGGCTTCTCGTCGCATCCAGCGGGCGTCGCAACAGTAGCCGGTGGCTTGGTGGCTTGGTGGCTGAGCTTGCCGAAGCCAGTTTGCCGAAGCCAGCTTGCCGAAGCCAGCCGCCCGGCGTGATCGGTGCCAGCAAAACGTTACGTCACCCCCGGAATCATGGATCGGGTACGTGTATAATGCATTCTGCTCCCCTGCTCCCCTGTTCCTCTGTTCCCCTGTTCCCCTGCTCCCCTGCTCCCCTGCTCCCCTGTTCCTCTGTTCCTCTGTTCCCCTGTTCCCCTGCTCCCCTGTTCCTCTGCTCCCCTGTTCCCCTGCTCCCCTGTTCCCCTGCACTCAAGGAGTCCCACATGCCTACCACCATCCGTCTCTTGGCCCTGCTGTTCATGACCCTGCTCTTGGCCGCTTGTAGTGGCACGGCTGCTACACCGGCGCGGGCACCCTTGTCGGCGCAACCCTCCTTTAACAATATGACCGTGCAAGAGTTGAAGACGACCCTTGATAATGGGGAGCCGATGCTGGTGCTTGATGTACGTACTCCCGCCGAGTACGCAAATGATGGCCACATTGCTGGTTCGCTGCTCATTCCTGTAGACGAACTGCCCTCCCGTCTGGCCGAAGTGCCCAGTGATCAGCCGATTGCCTGCTTCTGCCGTTCGGGGAATCGCAGCGAGACCGCATGCGGCATGCTGGCCCAAGCGGGCTACAGCAACCTGCATAACGTCGAGGGCGGCATCCGCGCCTGGCGTGCGGCGGGCTACCCCTTTGAGTAAGGGCAACGGAATGCCCAATCTTGCCCTCCTTGGCGTTCCCATTGATCTCGGTGCCGGACGGCGCGGCGTAGATATGGGCCCGAGTGCCGTGCGTTACACCGGCTTGCAACCGCGTCTGGCAGCGCTGGGCTACCACGTCGCTGATCTCGGTAACCTGCCCGTGCCGCTCGCCGAAACTATGCCGCTGCCGCCGGAGGGGGAGCCACTACGCTACCTTGAACCTATTGCCACCCTGTCGGCGACCCTAGCCGACCGCGTTGCTGATTGTGTGGCGCAAGGGCAATTGCCGCTCATTCTCGGCGGCGATCACAGCTTGGCCATTGGCTCGGTCAGTGGCAGCGCCCGTCAGCGTGCGCTGGGCCTGCTCTGGATTGATGCCCACGCCGACTACAATACCGCCGCCACCACACCGAGCGGCAACATTCACGGCATGAGCCTCGCCGCCCTCACCGGCCATGGCCATCCCCGGCTGACCAACTTGGCCGGGCGGGTACCCGCTGTGCGCCCGGAGCATGTCGCCATCGTTGGGCTGCGTGATCTCGACCCGCCCGAACGCGAGGCCTTGCGCCACTCAGCCATCACGGTCTTTACCATGCATGACGTGGATCGCCAGGGCATGGCCGCCGTAGTTGCGGCGGCGCTGCGCGTGGTGATGCAGGGTCACGACGGCTTCCACCTCAGCTTTGACCTTGATGTGCTTGATCCGCGCGAAGCCCCTGGCGTAGGCACGCCCGTCACGGGCGGCCTTTCGCGCCGTGAAGCCCACTTGGCCATGGAACTTATCGCGGAGAGTTGCGCCATGCGCAGCCTCGACATTGTTGAAGTCAACCCAATCCTTGACCAACGCAACGCCACCGGCCAACTCGCCGCCGAATTGGCGCTCTCGGCGCTTGGGAAGCGCACGCTTTAAGCCACACGAAAGCTGTAGGAAGGGTGCGCGAGGGAACCAGGTTCCCTCGCATCCTCCCGCTGCCCGAAAGCTGTAGGAAGGGTGCGCGAGGGAACTAGGTTCCCTCGCATCCTCCCACTGCCCGGTTTAAGGGCGGACAGAAAACGTGTGCGCCCCCTTCTGGAATCGCATTGC
>RSAS01000645.1 GCA_003934145.1 Candidatus Viridilinea halotolerans
GGCGTTCCAGTGCAGAAGAGCAGACCTGTGAGGTCTTATTTGAAACGTATTGGGTTTAAGGGGCCGCCAGGCCCCTTACGTTCGTTCATGCGCATTGGGAGTGACAAGGGTGCGTGCGTGAACCTGGTTCCCGCGCATCCTCCCGCCTCCCGCCGTCCGGCGTCCGGCGTCCGGCGGGGCGCGGGGCGTAGCGCCACAGATTCTGGTTACACCGCAAAGAAACAACTACGGCATGGCTGCTGAATTTTCCGAAAATGAAGAGCTCATACCGAGCGAAGCGGCAACAAACCCGCAGGTTGCGTTGCGTGCCGAGATGTTGGCTTGCTACGGGGCGCGGTGTGCGCTGACGGGTTGCACGGTGGCTGAGGCGCTCGATCTGGCGCTGATTGATCCCTTGGTACCCACGACGCCCGCGAATGTTCTGTTGCTCCGCGCCGATGTGGCGCGCCTTTTCCGCGTGGGCTTGCTCGCCTGTGATCCGCTGGATCTTAGTGTAAGTGTGGCGCCCGAGTTGGAGGGGACGCCCTATGCGGAGTTGAGTGGGGCGCAGTTGCGTCAGCCTGTGCGCAGTTGTGCGGCACCCGGGCGGCGTTTCCTCGCGGAACACCATCGCCGTTTTATGTTGCGTTATGGCCAGCATATACATTCGGAACCGCTGCTGCTGGCGTACATGCCCGAGGCTGCGTCGCCTGCGCATGAGCCGGTGCGACCCGCGCCTGTGCTCCAAGCGGCCCCACCGCCATTGCCCGATCATCTGAGTGCCGTGCGCGTCCTCCATGTCAAGAGTCTGGTCAATGGCGTGGCCTACAGCCCCGATGGTACGCTGATCGCCACCGGCTCGTGGGATGGGGTGGCGCGTTTGTGGCGCGCCACGGATGGCTATCTGCTCCAGACGCTCCAGAGTGACTTGGGTGAAATCAATACGTTGGGCTTTCACCCTGATGGCCAGGTGATCGCCGCCGCCGGACGCAACCATGAGGTACACCTCTGGCATGCGGCTGATGGCAAATCGCTCCGTGTCCTCCATGATCAAGATGGGCACCATGGGGCCGTCTTTGGTTTGGCCTACACGCCCAATGGCAAACTGTTGGCGAGCGGCAGTTGGGATCGCACGGTGCGTATTTGGCGTGTGGAGGATGGCAGCGTTGAACGCGTGCTGCACGACCATCGCGGCGCGGTCAATTGTGTGGCGATGAGTCCGACGGGCAAGCTTTTGGCCAGTGGCAGCCATGATCGCCAGGTGCGGCTTTGGCGCATGCGCGATGGGGCGTTGCTGGAGACGTTGCACGGCCATACCGATGCGGTCTTTAGCCTTGTTTTTAACCCTACCGGCGAACTCTTGGCTAGCGCCGGTAGCGACCAGACGATCCGCGTGTGGCGTGTCGTTGATGGTGAACTGGTCTATAGCTTGGCGGTGCAGCGCGGGGCGATCTTTACGTTAGCCTTTAGCCCCGATGGCCGGTTGCTGGCCAGTGGCGACTACGGACGCGCTGTGCGTTTGTGGCGTGCCGCCGACGGCGAACCCTTGGCTACCGGCATTGGTCATAGCGAAGGTATCACGTCGCTGGCCTTTAGCCCCGACGGGCAGACGCTCGTGAGTGGTAGCTTTGATGCGACGGTGCGGGTGTGGAGTCTGGAGTAGGCACTAATGCACGATCTTCTTGGTCAGACGCGCAGTATTGTGAGGCAGCACTATGCGTTGTTCACGCCGCAGGGCTTGGTGCGCGCCGCCCATCCGGCGTGGCCCGGCGCGACATGCGCGGTGGTGATTGCCCCGGCCTTGGGCGCACGTTTTACCATGCTCTTGGTTGAGCTTGATGCCGATGGTTGTGGGCAACGCACCCAGCCCGCCGATGAATTGCTGATCTTTGTGCGTAGCGGTAGCGTGCAGGTAGACTTGAATGCGCAGGTAGTAGCAGTGGGTGAGGGGGGCTTTGTCTATCTGCCGCCCCAGCAGAATTACGCGATTACGACTGAATGTGCGGCGAGTCTGTTGATTTTTCAGCGTCGCTACACGCCCCTGGCTGGCGTGGCCCTTCCAGAGTTGATTGCTGGCCATGCGCACAAGGTGGCGTGTACGCCCTTTTTGGGTGATGAAGCGGCGTTGTTACAGACCCTTTTGCCCGCCACGCCCGCGTTCGATCTGGCGGTCAACATCTTCACCTTCCAGCCTGGCGCAGCGTTACCCATCGTCGAGACCCATGTGATGGAACACGGGCTGCTCATGTTGGAGGGTCAAGGGATCTATCGTTTGGGTGATGCCTGGCATCCGGTTCAGGCGGGCGATGTGATCTGGATGGCTCCCTTTTGCCCACAATGGTTTGTGGCGGTGGGCAAGGTGCCAGCACGCTACATTTATTATAAAGATGTGCAACGTGAGTAGGGCTACTAATGATGCAACCAATCGATCTCCGGATTGACATTGAGGCCATCATGGCCGACATTGAGCGTCTCGCCGCCTACTCCGAGACGCCGCCGCCCGGGGTGACTCGTTTAGTCTATGGCGAGGCCGACGTGCGTGCGCGGGCCTACCTGCGAGCGCGTTGCCTCGCGACGGGCCTGACGCTACGCGAAGATGGTTTGGGCAATCTCTTTGCGCGTTGGCCCGGCAGTGAGCCAGAGTTGCCCGCCGTGGCTGCCGGATCGCATCTTGATGCCCCCCCTCAGTCCGGACGTTTTGCGGGAGTTGTGGGGGTCGTGGGGGCGCTTGAGGCTCTGCGCGCCTTGCGCCAGGCCGGTTTTCAACCACGCCATAGCTTGGAACTCCTGCTTTTCGCCAGCGAAGCCCCCACCCGCTTTGGGTTGGGTTGTTTGGCTGGACGCGCACTGGTTGGTGCCTTGACGCCGGAGGAGTTGCACGCCCTCCACGATTCCGCCGGACGCTCATTGGATGATTGGCGCACCTTCGCGGGCTTGCACGATCCGCTGGAGCAGGTGGCCTTGGCTCAGGGCCACTATGCCGCCTTCGTGGAACTCTACATCGAACAGGGGCCGCTTCTGGCTACCGATGGGGAAGCGCTTGGCGTGGTGCGAGCAATGGCCGCTACCGCGACGCTGCATATTCAACTCAACGGTGTCAGCGGCCACGCCGGGGCCACGTTGATGCTCGAACGGCGCGATGCGCTGCTCGCCGGGGCCGAAATTGCCCTCGCCGTCGAGGCGGCGGCTCTGGCCACCAGTCGTCCCCATACGGTGGCCACGACGGGGATGTTTAGCATTGAACCCGGCCTTGCCAATATGATCCCCGACCGCGTTCAGATGGTGATTGATGTACGCGACATCGCCGCCGAACCACGCGACCAAGTGCTGCAGGCGCTTGAGTTGACAGTGGAGAGCATCTGCGGACGTCGCCATGTGGATTATAGACTCCGCCTGCTCAACGCCGATCCGCCGGTAACCTGCGATCCGGCGGTGGTCGAAACGCTTGTCCGCGTCTGTGAAGATCTCGGCCTGTCGCGCCAATTCATGGTGAGCCGCACCTACCACAATAGCCTCTTTATGGCCCGCATCTGCCCTACCGCCATGATCTTCATCCCCTGTCGTGGCGGCGTCGTCCAGCATCCCGACGAATACGCCGCACCCGATCATATCCTCCAGGGGGTGGCGGTACTCGCCCATACCTTGGCGCGCTTGAGTGGGTAGTCTTACCTTGTACGTCTTTCAGCGGGGGCGCGGGGGAGGCGAAGCCTCCCCCGAAAACCTCCGGTGTTTCGCCGATATGAATCCAAATAGACCATGCGTTGCATCCGTAGGTACTTGAATTCCCCGGTTCTTCTGTTCCTCTGTTCTTCACTATGCTCGCCCTTCTTGCTGAAGCTACACGTATTCTTTACACAGAGCAGCCGCTGGAGCAGCGGTTGCAGCGGCTCTTTGCGCTGCTGCGCCCGGTGGTCAATTTTCGTGATGCGCGACTAACCTGTTGGCTCCAAGGGGCGCAGCCCGGGACGGTGCGCCAGCAGTTCTATGCGGCGGATGGGTGGCCCTACCCTTGGGACGACGGGCTGACGCGGCGGGTGGCGCTTGATGGGGGGGTGGTGGTGCGCCCGATTGTGGTGAGTAACCCGGCGGCGGCGGGTGAACATCTGCCGGTGATGCAGGCGGCCTACTTGGGTGCCCCGCTTCACTGGGAGCGTCGTCTTTGGGGGGTGTTGGAGTTGCGCGCCGAGCAGCCTACCTCGTTGGAGGGCAGCCGCGAGTTGGTGGCGGCGCTTTTGCCCCAGTTGGCGGTGGCGATTGCCCAAACGGGCCAGCAGTTGCGCGCGGCCCCCGTTGGCGCTTCCGACGGCGAGACGCCTACCGGCTTGACGTTGCTGCCGCCGCATCAACAGCAACTCTTGGCCCTTGACGCGCGCCTTGAGGAGATGTTGGCGCTGCCGGAGTTGCTGAGCCTCCTGCTGCGCCAGGCGCTCAGCGCCACCGGCGCGGAGGCGGGCGCGGTGCTGCTCGTGGATCATGCTGTGGGCGAGTTACTACTTCAGATCGCCGAAGGCTTCCCGCCGGAACATTGGCATGGTCTGACCGCAACGCGTCGTCAGCGCCTCAGTTGGGATGCTGCCGGACTGACCGGGCGCGCAGACGAATGCGACCACGCCCCGCTGCTGCGCGATGTGACGCACGAACCGCTCTTGTTGCCAACCGGCATGGACGTACAGTCTGAGTTGATCGCGCCGATTCTGGTAAACGACTGCGCCGCCGCGCTGCTTGTCCTCGATAGCACCCGCGTCAATGCCTTTGGCGTAGAAGATCTTGCCTTTATGCGCGCCCTCTGCGCCCGTGCCGCCCACCCGCTGAGCCGCACGTTGCACTACCAAGACGCGATCGAGAGCGCCAACTACCTCGGTCAGGTCTTCAATAATCTGCCCACAGGCTTGGCCCTGCTTGATGTCAATGGCAAAGTGGTGCGCACCAATCCGGCGTGGACGCAGCTCTGGGGTTTGGAGCAAGCCTCCCGCCGCGAAACGTTCCATGTGAGCTTGGATCTGATTGAGTTGCTGTTGCCGCGCCTCAGCGAGCCGCTACGCCTTACCGAATTTTGTAGCGCCGGCCAACGCAGCCCCAACGAGACCATGAATTTGCGCGTGCGCCTGAGCAATCCGGTGCAGGAACTCCAGATTCTGGCCGTACCGACGCGCGATAGCCAGCGCCAGATCAGCGGGCGACTCTGGGCGGTGGACGATGTGACCCGCGAGCGTGAGGCCGATCGCCTCAAGAACGAGTTTGTCTCGATTGTGAGCCACGAGCTGCGTACGCCGCTCACGTCGATTCTTGGCTATACCGAGCTTTTACTCAGTCGTGAATTTAAATCCGAAGAGCGCATTCAATTTATTAAAACCGTCTACGATGAAGCTGAACGCTTGGCAAAATTGGTCGAAGACCTGCTCAGCGTCTCGCGCATTGAAGCGGGCAAGGTTCAACTCAACCGCTGGCTCAATTCGCTCAATAGCATTGTCAACGAACTCAGCACGCAACTTCATACCCAACTGGTGGTACACCGCCTGTTGCTCGATATTGCCCCCGATCTGCCGCCGGTCTATATTGATCGTGACAAGATTAAACAGGTTATTTTTAATATATTAAATAACGCGATTAAATATAGTCCCAAAGGTGGAGAGATCGCGCTAGAAATGGCACTCGCGCCCCCGCTACGTCTGCCTGCAAACCATCCGCCGGGGCGTTGGATCAGGGTTGCCATTCGTGATCAGGGGCTGGGCATTGCGCCCGACGACCTGTCGCGCATTTGGGAACGTTTCTACCGTGTGGATAATACCAACACCCGGCGCATCGGCGGCACCGGCTTGGGCCTGAGCATCACCAAAGCGCTTGTCGAGTTGCACGAGGGGCAGATTTGGGTCGAGAGCGAATTGGGGCGCGGCTCGAGTTTCTATTTTACTTTGCCCGTTCCGGGGGCGTGAGCGGGCTGCCGTCCGTGCCCGCTGTTGGGGCTGCGCCCCAAACCCTCTTTTTTCTTTCGTTTTGGCGGCGAAGCCGCCAAAACGAAAGAAAAAAGTTCTTCGGGGGAGGCGAAGCCTCCCCCGAACCCCCGCCGTGAGGCGTAACGTCAGGGGTATGGGGCTTACGCCCCACACCCCCTTTTCATCTGCGTGGTGGCGAAGCCGCCACCACGCAGATGAAAAGAAGCTTTTAACCGATCAGCCCATGCTCCTGCACAAAACGATCCAACTCGCTGGGCGTCTTCAGGCCCAATTTGCGCATCAGATTGGTGCGGTGGGTTTCGGCGGTGCGCGGGCTGATGTTGAGCCGGTCGCCGATGTCGCTGTTGGCTAGACCTTGCGCGGCCAGCAGCAGCACTTGGCGCTCGCGGGCGGTGAGCATCTCGATCCAGTTGACGGCGAGATCGGGCGCGGGTTGGTGCAGGTAGGCGCTGATGGTGCGCTCGGTGAGGCTGGGGCTCAGGTAGCGCCCCCCCTGAAGCGCCACGCGAATGGCGTGGATCAGTTCGACGGCATCGGCCTCTTTGAGCACGTAGCCCGCCGCACCGCAGGCCAGCGCCTCACGCACGTAGGCATCCTCGCTGTGCATCGAAAAGAGAATGACCTGCATGGCGGGCAGCAGGGTACGCACATGGCGCAATACCTCAAGCCCGTTCATGCCTGGCATTTGCATGTCCACCACCAGAATCGCCGGACGCAGTTGTTGGGCCAGGGCGATGCCGGACTCCCCGTCGGGTGCCTCGCCAATCACCTGCCAACCCTCTTCGGCGCTCAGGGCGGCGCGCAACCCCCCGCGTACCATTGGATGATCATCCACGAGCACAATCGTTGTCACAGTCTCCTATCCTTCCTCCGCCGTAGCCAAGGGCAATTCGGCGATGATGTGTGTTCCTGCCCCTGGTGCCGTCTCTAGCGTGAGCACACCACCAATCAACTGGATGCGCTCGTGCATGCCGCTCAAGCCCGTGCTGCTTCCAGAGCGCAAGGCAATGTCGCTATCAAAACCACACCCACTGTCGTCAATGCGCAGCATCAGGCGCTGCGTAGCGGCCAAGAGGCGCACCTGCACAGACGAAACCTGGGCATGACGGGCAACATTGGTCAGCGCCTCCTGAATGGTGCGGTAGGCCACCGTCTCAATCGTCGACGTAAAACGCCGCTCCACTCCCTGGTGGCGCAATTCAACCGCGATGCCCGTGCGTTTGCTGTAGCGTTCGATGAGCCAGTTGAGCGCCGGCAGCAGCCCCAGATCGTCGAGCAGCGCCGGGCGTAGGTCGAGCGAAAGCGAACGAACCCGCCCCATCAGTTCGCTCAACGCGGCCTGGGCATCGCTGAGGCTTGCCTTCAGATCGGGTGAGGCCTCGGTACTCATTACACTCAACGTCAACTTCAAGCCGGTCAAGACCTGACCAACCTCATCGTGCAACTCGCGGGCAATCAGTCGCCGTTCGTGTTCTTGGGCTTCCAACAGCCGTCGCGAGAGCAACTGCAGCGCCTCCGCTGAGGCGCGCAACTCCTCTTCCGCCTGTTTGCGCTCACTAATATCGCGGGCGATGCCCTCTAGCGCTACGGGCGTGCCGTGGGCATCGCAAATGATCCAATTGACCTGCTCGGTCCAGATGGTACGCCCATCCTTACGCTGCCAGCGCATCGTGAGTGGATGGTTGGCCGCATTGGGGTCTTGGCTCATCTGTTGGAGCAATTCGCGGTCATCGGGATGCACCAGTTTGATCCCCAGCAGCGGATCGGCATAGTGATCCTCGGGGCTATAGCCGGTAATGGCGGTAGCGGAAGGGCTCACATACTCAAAGCCCGGCTCAGGCGCGAGGCGGTAGCGATAGATCAGATCACGCGCATGCTCGGTCAAAAGGCGAAAACGATCCTCTTCCGCGCTACGCGCCGCCTCCAACCGCGCCCGACGCTGCTCTTCATGGCGCAACAGCACAAAGAGCAACAGCACCGTCACCATCACAAAAACTAACCCCTTGACGCTCTGCCACAGCGCAAACGCGCCGCTTTCACCCAACCAAAACGACAAGCCAATATCGGACAAGAGAATCCAGCCCGTGGCAACGAGCGCATAGATCAGCACCACACGCAAAGGAAATGAGGCCATCAGATGCGTCATAGAGGGTATAATAAATTTCGGGGGCCATAAAGCCCATGTGCGTGAACAGAAGGGGCCTGCGGCCCCTAACCCCCCGCCGGACGGGGCGTGGGGCACAGCCCCACCGGGATGCCTTGTGTCGTGCGTGGTGGCGGCGCAGCCGCCGCCACGCACGACACAAGCACCTCCTCAAATTGTACCTTGCCCACAAAGCTTGAACAAGTCATGAAAAAAGAGCGTCGTCCCGACAAGATCCTTGAAATGGCACAACAGCGCATCGCCGAACGCCGCGCAACAGAGGCTGCGGCGGAGCAAGCGGCCCTCGCCACAGAACGCCCCTGGCAATATCTCTTCCTCGGCCTACTCGCCGCCCTGCTGTTCGCCTTTTGGCTCTGGCCGGGCTACACCCTCGACTGGAAACTCTACGCTACCGTGCATGGCCTCGTGGCCCAAAAGCACAACGTCAGTCTGGGCGGCAACGAACTGCCCGTCTGTGCGCGCAACATTGGCATCTATAGCAGCTTTGTGCTCAGCGTTGGCTACCTCTTCGCCCGTGGGCGGGGACGAGCCGCCCGCTTCCCTGAGCGCGGCATGCTGCTCGTCCTTGGCCTTTTCGTGCTGAGCATGGCCTTCGATGGCGTCAACTCGCTGCTCGAAGATACCGGACGGGCGCATCTCTACGCGCCACGCAACGACCTACGCACCATCACCGGCATTCTCTTTGGCATCGCCATGACCAGCATCCTCGTGCCGATCTTCAACCAAGCCCTGCGCGCCGACGCGGCAACGCACCAAACGATCCTGACCCGTGGCGACCTCGGGGGGCTACTGCTGCTCAACGGCCTCTTCGTCGTTATTGTTCACAGCGGCCTTGGCATCTTCTACTGGCCTGTAGCTTTTTTCAGCGTGGGCAGCCTCGTCGGCGAACTCTTCGTCGTCTTCACCATGGTCGCCGCCGCCGCCATGGGCTACATGCGCCGCATCACCGCCCTGAGTCAACTCGCCCGCCCGGCATGCCTGGGCCTGGGCATCACCGTGCTCTTTGTCGCCGGGCTTGCTGCGCTGCGTTTTGCCACTTCGGCGTAAGACAAGGTTTCAGGGGTCAGGTTTCAGGGGTCAGCCCGAGCGCATCAGAAAGCGGTGCGTGAAACTAAACTGTAAAGTAACTATGAACCATGTCTAAGGGAGGATGCGTTCATGCCCATAGGGGCCTACGACCATACGCATGAACGTAAGCCTCTGGTGGGCCTTCCGGCGGGACTTGGGGGCCGCAGGGCCCATACGCATGAACGTAAGCCTCTGGTGGGCCTTCCGGCGGGGGTTCGGGGGC
>RSAS01000575.1 GCA_003934145.1 Candidatus Viridilinea halotolerans
ATCTTCGCCCCCTCTCCCACAACGTGGGAGAGGGGGTAGGGGGGTGAGGGCCATCCAGGGCATCCCCACCACTTACCAGCAGATCCTAGAGTCAATGTTCTGTCTGCCCTTAAACCCGCTAGCGGGAGAGGGGGGACGGTGTTCAACGGCAATGCCGTTTCCGATGGACGCTCTCCGCCTCCCCGCCTCTTCGCCTCTTCGCCTCTCCGCCTCTCCCCCTCCCCACGCCCTCGCCTCCGCTTCGCTTTGTGCCGCCGACGACCAGTATGTCTGTTGGCACCTGCGCCAGATCGGAGCCGACCGCGTTTGGCAGGATTTTGGCGTGCGCGGCAGCGGCATTACGGTGGCCACGATTGATAGTGGTGTCTACCTGGAACACCCGGCGCTCTTCAGCCAATACCGGGGCAATCAGGGCGAGGGCCAACTCGATCATCGCTACAACTGGTACGACCCCTACGGCCTTGCGTCGCAGCCCACCGACGCGGGCACCCACGGCACCCACGTCATGGGTATTCTCGTTGGGCGGGGTAGCAGCGCCAGCGCCCCCGCGATTGGGGTTGCGCCCAACGCCAACTGGATCGCCGCTCGCGCCTGTTCCAGCCGCGATTGCGACGAGATCAAGATCATCCAAGCTGCGCAGTGGCTGCTGGCCCCCACCGACGCCAATGGGCGCAATCCGCGCCCCGATTTGCGCCCCCACATCATCAACAACTCCTGGACTTCGGGCCAAGATAGCCCCTGGTTCACCAGCTACGCCGATGCGTGGCGCGCCGCTGGCATCTACCCCGTCTTTGCTGCGGGCAATTCCGGCAACAGCCGCCAGTGTGGCACCGTCCTCTCGCCTGGCGACTACCTTAGCGTCACGTCCGTGGGGGCCACCGATAGCAACGCGGCGCTGTCCAGTTTCAGCAGCATTGGCCCTACACTCGATGGCCGCATCAAACCCGATCTGGTTGCTCCCGGCAGCGCCATTCTCTCTAGCGTGGCCGATCAGCGCAATTACGCCCCACTCAACGGCACATCCATGGCCAGCCCCCACGTCGCCGCAGCGGTTGCGCTGCTCTGGGCGGCCAATCCGGCCCTGATCGGCGACTATGCGACCACCTACGCCGCGCTCACCAGCAGCGCCACGGCCATTACCGTGGACGCACGTTTTCTCAGCGCTACCTTTGCGGCCTGCCGCCCCGATCAGATCCCCAACAGCATCATCGGCTACGGGCAACTCGACGCCTACGCGGCGGTGCGCCAAGTGCGCGTGGAGGTGCCGTGGCTGCGCATTGGCCTGCCGGAGGCATCTAGCCTCGGCCCTGGGGCGAGTACCATTGTCACCATCACCCTGGATGCCCGTTACGTCGCGGGGCCGGGTAGCTACCAGGCACGGGTGCTGGTCTATGGCAACGACCTGAGCGCAACCCCGCTGAGCATCCCCGTCACCATGCACGTCCCCGGCGATGCGCAGCATGCCCGCGTCACTGGGCGCATCACGGGGGCCAGCACGGGCGGGCCACTCCATGGCCTCGTCAGCGTGAGCGACGGCCCCAGCGTAGCCACCGATGCCAACGGCAACTACGCCCTGACGCTGCCCGCTGCGGCCAGCGCATTCCAACTACAGGCCAGTGCGCCCGGCTACGCCAGCCAAAGCGCGAGCCAAACGCTAGCGCCAGGCCAACAGATCACCCTCGATTTTGCGCTTACGGAAGCGCAACCCCAGGTGAGTTTCGTTACTGCGCCGCGCAGCTTCGCCCTTGGCGCAAGCGCTACGATCACCGCCAGTTTCACGATTAGCAACCCAGGGGCAACCGGCCTCAGCTACAGCGCCAGCATCGCCAACGAAGCCTACGGCGTCTGGCGCAGCGACGAACCCGACGGCCCGGTCAATCCTTGGCGGGCGCCACCCAGCGATGCCACAATGCTCGACCTGAGCCACGATGGCGCAAGCGACGCGATCGCATTGGGCTTCGACTTCCCCTTCTTTAGCCAAAACCAGAGCGAAGTGCGCATCACCGCGAACGGCCTGCTCGTTTTTGGCCCCCTCGCCAACGACGACGTTCCCTTCAGCGCGGGCTGCATGCCGCTCAGCGAAACATCCTACCCGGCCATCGCCGCACTGCGCGCCGATCTTGACCCGAGCCAAAACAACGCCCGCGTCAGCTACGCCCAACTCCCTGAAGGATTTTTGGTTACCTGGGAAAACGTGCCGCTCGCCGCCGATCCCAGCGTTCGCCTCAGCTTCCAAGCCCTGTTGCAACCCGACGGGCGCATCAGCCTGCACTACCAGCAGATGAGCGGCCTCAGCAGCGACGCCTGGGCTAGTGTCGGCCTGCAACGCAGCAACTTTAACCACCAAAACGTTAGTTGCCGCAACGATCGCCCGCTCTTCAGCGGACTGAACATCGAGCTACGCCCACAGCCGCTGCCAAGCAACTGGATCAGCCTGTTCGCCGCGACGGGCAACATCGTCCCTGGGGGCAGCGGGCAACTAACGGCGCAACTATACTGGTACAATCCCACTCCCTACCCATGGCCCTTCAGCGCCACCCTCGAATTGCGCAGCAATGATCCGCAGCAGCCCCTGCTGCACAAACCCATCCGCGCCCAAGCCGCAGCGGTGCCCTACACGATCCTTTTGCCGCTTGTGGCGCGGTGAATAGGTGTATGATGGATCTAAAGGACACTGCAAGGGTGCGCGAGGGAATCTGGTTCCCTCGCATCCTCTGCAAGATAGGCGCTTGTGCCCGTGTGCGCTTCACTGCGCTCCTGCCTCTGTAATCACCAAGATCCCCTCCCCTGTGCGCCCCGGTACCGCCGTATAGAAGCGGAAGGTGCCGACGTGGCGCGCCGGAAAGCTCATGAGCGCATCCACACCCGTATCGGCAGCAATGATGCGCGTGCCCGAGGGTAGATCCAAATAGAGATTCTGGCCCACGGTGTCACGATTGCGCAGACGAATGGTCACCATCTCGCCCACCTGCGCCTCAAGCCGTTGCGGCTCGTAGCCCTCAGCCGTCACCGTCACCTCGAGCGTACGCTCGGGCGGTAGATTCGTCTCGCATGCGGCGAGAACGAAAAGTAGCCCAACCAGACCAACCAAACGAAACAGACTGCCTACATAGGGGACGCCAGACATAGCTAAGACCTCTGTTACAAATGAACGTAAACCATGATGCGGCGGGGGCATCGTCTTCCACCCTGTCGGGCGGGGGCGCGGGGGCATGGCCCAATACCTTTCAAATAAGGGAGAGCATAGACCTCACAGGTCTTTGCTGATGGCGTTCCCGTGCAGAAGAGCAGACCTGTGAGGTCTTATTTGAAACGTATTGGGGCATGGCCCCCGCAGAATTGCCCCGTTCGGCGGGGGCGTGGGGGCATGGCCCCCGCAGAATCGCCCCGTTCGGCGGGGGCGTGGGGGCATGGCCCCCGCCGAATCCCCCCGTTCGGCGGGGGCGTGGGGGCATGGCCCCCGCAGAATCCCCCCGTTCGGCGGGGGTGTGGGGGCATGGCCCCCGCAGAATCGCCCCGTTCGGCGGGGGCGTGGGGGCATGGCCCCCGTAAAGCTCCCGTTCGGCGGGGGTGTGGGGGCATGGCCCCCGCAAGTCCCCCCCAGGGGGTAACCCCGTGATACCGCAAAAGTGTAGTATAATACCCAAAAATTCCTACATGCACGACAATGGCGGGCAGAGAAGGCGCTAAACGCTCCAAGCGCCCACAGAACTTGGTTGGGTTGTGCCTGAAAAGATAGACGCAGGGAAGCATTATGCTCTTATCCATGGTACTGTTTGCGTTCGCTATGGCACCCTTGGGGCTGCTAGCCCGTCGCGAACCTCGCGCACTGGTGGGATGGGGGCTGGCTCTGCTCCCTTTTGCGATCTTTGTGCTGCTCTGTACTCAGATCGGGACGGTGGTAAACCAAGGGCCTATCGTCGAGACGCTGCGCTGGGTGCCGACCATGGGCCTCGAGTTGCGCTTTACCCTTGATGGGCTGAGTTTGCTTTTTGCGCTGATTATTACCGGCATTGGCACGCTTATTGTGGGCTATGCCGGTGCCTATATGGAGAAGGACATCGGCCTGGGGCGCTTCCTCGTCTACCTCTTCCTCTTCATGGGGGCCATGCTGGGGGTGGTGCTGGCGGGGAACGTGCTGACGATGTTCGTCTTTTGGGAACTAACCTCGGTAACCAGTTATCTGCTGATTGGCTACAAACATGAATACCCCGATGCGCGCCGTGGGGCGCAACATTCGCTGCTAATTACGGGCTTTGGTGGCTTGGCGCTGCTCGTCGGACTGCTGATGCTTGGTGCCGCCGCGAAGCAGGTGGGGGTGCTCGCCGAACAAGCCTACAACCTTGATGCGATCATTGCGGCGGGACGTCAGATTGTCGCGACTGACCTCTATGGCCCGGCGATGGCCTTCGTCTTCCTGGGTGCGTTCACCAAATCGGCGCAGTTTCCCTTCCACTTCTGGCTGCCCGGCGCGATGCAGGCCCCCACCCCAGCCAGTGCCTTTCTCCATTCGGCCACCATGGTCAAGGCCGGCGTCTACCTGCTCGCCCGCTTGGCTCCCGGCATGGGCGACACGCCGCTCTGGAATTATACTCTGGTTACGGTCGGCGGCTTCACTTTTGCCTTCGGCGCGTTTGTCGCCTTCCGCCAGTATGACATCAAGGCGCTGCTGGCCTACTCCACCCTCAGCCAACTCGGTGGCCTCATCCTCATGATTGGACTGGGCGGCAAATATGGCGCAGAGGCGCTGGTAACACTCATTCTGGCCCACGCGCTCTACAAGTCGGCCCTCTTCATGACTGCCGGGATTATTGATCACGAAACCGGTACGCGCGATCTGAATCGCCTCGGCGGGCTACGCAAACTCATGCCGCGCACCATGGTGATTGTTGGCATCGCCCTGCTCTCGCAGATGGGCATTCCGATCATGTTTGGCTTTGTGGCCAAAGAGTGGGCACTCAAGGCGGCGCTGGAGAGCGACCTGGCGGCACCGTGGCCGCTACTGGGCCTCGCCGCGATCCTCATCGCTGCCGTCGGCTACATCATCGCCGCGTGGCGCTTCTTCAAGAATGCCTTCTTGGGCAAGCCCCATCCCGATGTGCTGCAGCACCACGTCCATGATCCCAAGGTCGCAATGCTGATCAGCCCTGCCGTGCCCGCCTTCCTCTCGCTCTTACTCCCCTTGGGCCTGCCCTGGGTTAGTACCTTCCTTAGCCCGGCAGCCTCGGCGGTCTACGGCCACGATTTTACCTTTGAACTCTACCTCTACGGTGGCGTCAATCAGGCACTGCTCTTCAGTTTGGCTGCCATTGGCGTTGGAGTACTCTTAGCGACCCAGGAGCGCCGCCTCGCTGCCCATCGCATCATTGCTTCGGTGAGCGGGGCTAAACTTTTCGACCGCCTCGTTGAAGGGATACTTGCCTTCGCTACCGGCCTAGCCCGCACGATCCAGTCGGGACGGTTGCGTACCTATATTCTTTACACCATCTTCGCCTATTTTGTCATCGTCGGCATACCCTTTGTGATCTATGGCCTCGGCGATGTGCGCAGCATCCAAGACAATAGCCCCTACTTCTATGAAGTCGTGGTAGTTAGCCTCATTCCCGTAGGCATTATTGCCACCATTACTGCACGTTCACGCTTGGGCGCGATTATCGCGGTAAGTATGATTGGCGCGATGGTCGCCCTGATCTTCGTGCTCTTCAGTGCTGCCGATCTCGCGCTAACCCAGTTGCTGATTGAAGTTCTCTCCACCGTCTTCTTGCTCTTCCTCTTCTCGGTCATGCCCTCCCGCTTCCGCAACTTCTCGCCCGCCTGGGTGCGCTGGCGCGATGCGGTGATTGCCGTGGCCTTTGGCATCCTGATGAGCGGCTTGGTACTGGCCGGAGCAACGACGAACCTCTTCCAATCCATCGCCCCCTACTACCTCGAACAGAGTGTCCCCGGCGGCAAAGGGGCCAACGTGGTCAACGTCATCCTCGTAGACTTCCGTAGCTTCGATACGTTGGGCGAGATTGTTGTCCTCTTTGTCGCCCTCATCTCGATCTTTGGGCTGTTGCGTTTTCGCAAGCAGCGCAGCGACGTGCGCTCCAGCGGGCGCGAACGCCTCACAATTCTCCCTGGCGAGGCTGGTGTCCTTGTCGGTAATGGAATGGATGAAGGCGTCGAACGCGCCGCCGTTCCTTCCAGCCAAAAGCAGGAGAAATCCACATGATTAAAGCTACCAATTATGACTCGATTGTCCTGCGAACCGTCGCCCGGCTCATGATGCCGCTCCTGCTGCTGCTCTCTGTTTTTATGCTGCTGCGCGGTCATAACTTGCCCGGCGGGGGCTTCATTGGGGGCCTTGTCGCCTCTTCGGCGATCATCATGCAGATGATCGCCTTCGGCCCTGAATATGCACGCCGCGTCATTCGCGTCAACTACCTTGGCCTCGCTGCCGTCGGCATCCTCGTCGCCGTCAGCGCGAGTGTGCCCGCACTCTTGGTCGGCTTGCCCTTCATGCGGGCCTTCTGGCTGCCTGAAGCCATTCCTGGTATTGGCAAACTCGGTACGCCCGTTGTCTTTGATGTGGGCGTCTTCCTGCTCGTCATCGCTGTCACCACCAAGATTGCCATGCTGCTCTCCGAAGAGCCCGATCTCTTTCCTATGCATATGGAACAAGAGGATGAAGAGGGCGTAACGGGAGCGCCGAAGGCGTAGAGTAAGCAGAGGAACAGAGAGCAGAGGAACAGGGAACAGAAGAACAGGGAACAGAGAACAGAAGAGTCTCATCCCACGTCTTTGCGCCATGTCTCCTCGCGTCCCGCCTCCTCATCTCTCACAAGGAGTCCGCCCATATGATCTTTCTCCTCGCCATAGCCATCGGCTCGCTCTTTGCCGGTGCAGTGTATTTGATCCTACGGCGAAGTGTCGCCAAGTTGATTCTTGGGCTGATGCTGCTCTCGCACGCGGTCAATCTGCTCATCTTTACCATGGGTGATGGTGGCGTGCGCCGTGGTGCCCTGCCCATTGTGGACTACTACACCGGCGAGGTTATGCCCAATACGACCGATCCGCTGGTGCAGGCGCTGATCCTGACGGCGATCGTGATCAGTTTCGGGATCACGGCCTTTATTATGGCGCTGGCCTACCGTGCTACCCAGGCGATGAAGACGGATGACTTAGACGATATGGCCAATACAGATAGGCTCTAATTCAGATGGCAAATCATCTCTTTTTACCGCTCATTTCGCCCATGTTGGCCGCTGCATTGGCGCTGATTTTTACACGGACTAAGACACGCAATGTCGCCCGTGGCATTGTGCTAACCAGTGTGGTTTTCAACTTGGCCTATAGCCTCTGGTTGGTCTGGACGGTGGCGACCACAGGGATTCAGGTGACGCAAGCGGCGGGATGGGAAGCCCCCTTCGGCATTACGCTGGTGGCCGATGGCGCGAGTGCGCTGATGCTCTGCGTAGCCACGCTGCTGATGTTGGTTACCATGAGCTACAGCTTCGCTTCGCTCGATCCGGGCTACGAAAATTTCTTCTACTACCCGTTGCTGCTGCTCTTGCTGCTCGGTGTCAGTGGCGCTTTTCTCACCGGCGACATCTTTAACCTCTACGTCTGGTTCGAGGTTCTGCTGCTCGCCTCCTTCGGCCTGATGACGCTCGGCGGCTCGCGTGCCCAACTCGAGGGTGGCCTCAAGTATGTCGTGCTCAACCTCCTTGGGAGTACTGCCTTCCTGATGGCGTGCGGCCTGCTCTACGGCACGGTCGGCAGCCTGAACATGGCCCACGTCGCCGAACGCATGCAGAGTGTCAACAACCCTGGGATTGTCACCGTGATTGCCTGCCTCTTCTTCTTTGCCTACGGGGGGAAGGCCGCGATTCTGCCGCTCTTCTTCTGGCTGCCCACCAGTTACCATACGCCGCCCGTGGCGGTGACGGCCATCTTCAGCGGTCTGCTGACCAAAGTGGGTGCCTATTCGCTCTACCGCGTCTTGGGCTTGGTGCTGCAAGATGAACTGGTGCGCCTCGCCCCTTTCGTCCTCGTCATTGCGGGCCTGACCATGGTGGTTGGCGTCTTCGGCGCTATGGCGCAGATGAACGTGCGTCGCATCCTCAGTTTCCATATCATCAGCCAGATCGGCTACACGATAATGGGCTTGGGCCTCGCCAGCGCCGTCGGCTTGGCGGCGGGGTTGCTCTTCACCGTCCACGTCATGATTGTGAAGACGGCGCTCTTTTTCATTGGCGGAGCCGCTGAGCAGATCTATGGCACAGGTGATCTGAAGAAGATGGGGGGCTTGGCCCAGCGCGAACCGCTGCTGGCGATCTTCTGGTTTTTGGGCATCCTCTCGCTGGCCGGTATTCCGCCCATGAGCGGTTTCTTCGGCAAACTGGCGCTCTTGCAAGCTGGTGTCAATCAAGGTGCCATCGGTATCAGCGTCATCGCCGCCTTCACCGGCATCCTTACCTTCTTCTCGATGCTCAAGATCTGGAATGAGGTCTTCTGGAAGAAATCGTATGGCGATATGAGCAAATTGCCCCGTGTTACTCCGGGCCTCCTGTTGCCCGGTGCTCTCCTCGTGATGATTAGCCTCGCCTTGGGTCTCGGCGCAGGTGTGTTGGTGGACTATAGCCAAATGGCGGGCATGCAACTCTTCGACCGGGCAGGCTATATCGCCAGCGTCTGTGGGGTGCAGGGCTGCGAAGCGATTGTCGAAGCCGCTCTGCGCTAAAGGAGATTCGCCATGCTGACGCTCAACTTTTTTTTGGCCCTTACTTGGATGACCCTGCAACAGAGCTTTACCATCAACGATTTTGTCGTGGGTTTTCTGTTGGGCTTTGGTATCATCACGTTGAGTCAACGGGCCATCCGTGAACAGATAGTCGAGACGGTACGCTTCCAGCGTAAAGAGGATATTGGCGACTACCCGCAACGGGTCTGGACGATCATCAAGTTTATCAATTTTGCCGTCTGGAGCATTCTCAAAGCCAATATTGACGTCGCCCGCATCCTTCTGCGCCCCCGCCTCAATATCAACCCGGGCATCATCGCCATCCCGCTGGAGGTGCGCAGCGAAGTGGGCATTACCGTTCTCGCCAATCTGATCACGCTCACCCCTGGCACCGTTTCGATGGATGTCTCCGCCGATCGCAGCACGCTCTACGTTCACTGCATTGACATTCAGGATGCCGATGCGCTGCGCGACGATATTAAGGAGAATTTTGAGCGGCGGGTGTTGGAGTTGTTTCCGTAGGGTTTTAGGGCTAGCGCCCTAAAACCCTACGGGGGAAAAGTTTTTGGGGGTCATGCCCCCAAGCCCCCAGCGGGGGAGGAGTTTTTGGGGGCATGGCCCAATACCTTTCAAATAAGGGAGAGCATAGACCTCACAGGT
>RSAS01000924.1 GCA_003934145.1 Candidatus Viridilinea halotolerans
ATGCCGTCATGAAAGACCTGTGAGGTCTACGCTCGTCCTTATTTGAAAGGTATTGCGTCTAATCTGGCTATTGCACCATTATAGAATGTAAGGCTATTCAATTAGTTACAGAGTAACAATATCTCAACGAAGCCTAACACTGTGTCAACTGCTCCGCCTCTCGCCTCTCCTACGGATCAGGACTCATCCCATCAAAATAGCGTTTCAGGGCAAACGCACCCAGCAGGGCGACGGTAGAGAGATTAAAGACACAAAAGAGCGCGGCGACCACAGCCAGTCCTACCGGACGGGTGGCCTCGCGCTCGGATGGCGGCGGCGCAGGTGCTGCTACGGGGAAAGCTCCGCCCTCCGCGAAAAGCTGAAGTTCCAGCGGGAGGGGTTCCAGCGGGAGGGGTTCGGGGAGGGCGAAGCCCTCCCCGAAAAAACCCACCCCATCCTGAAGTTTCAACGGGAGGTAAGAACTCGACCCAGAGCCAAGGAGGAGCCAAGTGAGGACGAAGATCAGGTTGAGCATACGAACATAGTTCAGGGAAGGTTTCAGAAATTGGAACGACACCGCCTCGTAATGTGGCTCCTACCTATCCGCACTGTCGCGGTGGCACGTTCCGTCGTCGCAGTCGGCCACGCGCCCGCCGAGCAGGTAGCGGTTTGCGGCGACCCAGGCGTAGATAGGGCGTGCGAACAGCATCACGCCGGGCAGGCTCATGAGATGGCCCAAGCCGCGCAACGTCGGCAGGCGCAACAACGTCTCACGCACCGCATCGGCCCCCTGATAGAGTTGACCATCCGGGGCAACCAGATGCAACTCGCGCTGCGCCATTTCCGGCGTCACCTGAGGGAAGCGCACCTGCGCCTGCGCATCGTTCATATCCAGGATCTCAAGCAAGCCAGCCTCGTTGTAGGTGGCCACGGTCTGAACCTGACTGGTACAGATGCGGCATGCGCCGTCATAAAGCAGGGCGTAGCGTTCACTCATGGCCTACCTCAATAGGGGGCAATGGCCGTAATCACCATCACCAAAACGAGAAAAAAGATGACCAAAGCACTAAAAGCATTGATGATGCGGCGGTTTCTTTTGCGCATAGTATTGCTCCTTGTTGCTAACCTACTGGTAGTATACCATGAGCATTGGGGCGTAAGGCACCTTGACGAATCCTTCAGATAGGGCTATTGTTCGCTTACCATGGCGCAAGCCCCAAACTCCATTTTGGGGTGTGACCAAAACGCGTAGGAAGGGTGCGCGAGGGAACCAGGTTCCCTCGCATCCTCCCTCCGTCCGGCGGGGTGTGACCAAAATGCGTAGGAAGGGTGCGCGAGGGAACCAGGTTCCCTCGCATCCCCCCTCCGTCCGGCGGGGTGTGGGGCGCAGCCCTACAGATTCCAGTCACACCCAAAAGAAACAGATTATGAAACTACTCGACCAGCTTGCGGCGCTCGGCATGACCGAGTATGAGGCGAAAGTCTATTTGGCGCTGCTCAGCGAGAATCCGGCGACGGGCTATCAGATCAGCAAGATTTCGGGTGTGCCGCGTTCGATGGTCTATGAGGCGCTGGGGCGCTTGGAGGTGCGGGGCGCGGCGCTGAAATCGGAGGAAGAGAAGGCGACGCTCTACCGTCCAGTTTCGCCCGCCCTGCTGCTCGACCGCTACGAGCGCGAGGCGCGTGAACGGGTGGCGGCGTTGCGCACCGATCTGTTGCCGCTCTACCACCACGAGAAGACGGGCCGCCTCTGGAATTTTAGTGGTCGCCGCGAAACGCTGGCCTTTGCGGGCGATCTGATCGATGCGGCCCAACGCGAACTGATGCTGGTCTTGGCCGATGCCGACATTGTCGCCCTACGCCAGCGCCTAGAGACGGCCCACGATCGCGGGGTGGCCTTGGGCGTCATCCTCACTGGCGACACGCCCTTCGCGTTTGGTCAGGTTGTGCGCCACCCCAAGCGCGAGACGGAATTGCACCGCATGCAAGAGACGCTCATGGTCGTCAGTGACGAGAGCGAGTTCCTCATTGCGAGCGGTCATACCGTCACGGCGGCCACCGTCACCACCAACCCCAACATGGTGCTGATCGCACGCCAATTCATCTGGATGGAACTCTTCGCCCAGCGCATCTTCGCCCGCTTGGGGCCAGAACTGTTGGCCCAACTCGCGCCCGAGGATCGTCTGGTGCTGCGCTGAGCGTATACAGGTGGAGGGAGAATGCGCGGGAAACAAGTTCCCGCGCATCCTCCCTCCACCCGGCTGGGCGTGGGGCTTCGCCCCAACGGTTTGGGCGTAGCCCTACCTAAACACTCTGCTCTTGATTGTACTGGTGTTGGTTGGCGATATGCTTCAGCAGACCGAGCAGCACCCCTTTGACGCTGGGGCGGTCGGTGGCGACGCAGGGCACAACCGGGATTTCGAGCGGTACACCGAGGCGACGGCGCACATAACTGACGGGCAGTGCGGCCTCATCATCCTGCTTGTTGGCAGCCACGATGTAGGGTGCATCGGTAATTTCAGTGAAACGGGTCATGAGCCGTTGCGTCTCGGCGAAGTGGCCGGGGCGGGTGCTGTCTACCATCACCACATAGCCCAGGCAGCCGACGGTCAGGTGTTCCCACATAAAATCGAAACGCTCTTGGCCGGGCGTCCCGAAGAGATAGAGCGTCACCTGCTCATTGATCGCAATCGTGCCAAAGTCGAGGGCGACGGTCGTTTCGCGTTTGAGTTGGCGTTCTTCGTCGAGCGTTACTTCGTAATCGGTGGAGATCGTTTCGATGTCACTGATCGTGCGGATCAGTTGGGTCTTGCCAGCGGCGTAGCTGCCGGTGATCACAATCTTAAGCGCCTGCATCGTCGCCTTCCTCCCTTACAGGCCGCGGATACGGCGCATGATCGCATCGAGCAGACCGCGCCCAACTTGAGGGCGTTCATCGCCGGCGCCGATACCCACTGCGGCAGCGGCCAACTCGTTGCGGAGCGCATTTGCAGGGGTAACGGCGACGACTGGATCGTGGGCGGGCTTACGCGGACGCGGGCGCGGCGGCGGTGCCGAGGGGATCACGACTTCAATCAAGCCAATGGCCAATAGCTCGGCTACCGTGCGGATGGCTTGGTCGGTAGGGATGTTGGTCGCTTCGCAGATGGTGCGCACATCGGTATTGCGCGAAATCTGGCTAAGAATGCGCCACTGATTGACATCAAGGCTCACGCCACTCTCGGCACTACTGGGCAGCGACGAGAGTTGCAGCATCGTATCGAGCGTAATCGAATGGTAGGGCATGGCCCGCGCAGGGTCGTCACGGCGGCGCACCCCTTCCATCACCAACCATTCGGTATCCTGGGTAATCCGCGGCGGACGCGAACTGACGCTGGGATCGTGGCGAAAAACAAACGAGGCATTATCCCAGAGTAACATCTGGATAATAGCCTCCTCTTGGGTCGCTTGCACCCGGCGATCAGGGCCTCCCGCCAAAACGGCATCGATCACTTTGCCGTCGGCCACATAGATCACCCCGCGCTCGGTTGTGCTGACCAGCATCAACACACCTGTTTTGGGACCCATCCGGAAGACCTGGAAGAGGTCGCTGAGCGACATGTCCTGAAGCGTACCTTCGAGGGCCATACCTTCTCCTGGAACGAAAACCGGGTTTGATGACGCACCAAAGGTGCGTTGGGGCAGAGAGAGACGTGGGTTGGCGAACTCCTACGAACCAGTGAGCAACCGGCGGGCGAGGCGTTCGCCACCAACCATCTCGGCCAGATGGCGCAACTGGTTGTCTTCGTAGGCTTGGTTAAAGATCGCGACATCCATGGCCAGCACCTTACGAAACGCCGCCACCGTCTCTTCGGGCTTGGCGCTCTCGCGGGCAATCTGATCGCCAAAGGGCATCACGACATCAATCATGGCTAAGGGGTAGCGCACGGGCAAACCAATCTTGACGTGGATCTCACCAATGCGCAAACGACGGCGCGCATAGTCGGTATCATAGAGGCCACAGAACATACCGATGAACCACTCCTGCACCATACCATGCAGACGGTCGAGGCTCACATCTTTGAGGTACTCAGCGGTATTGGGGTGGGCAAAGAGGCGCTCATAGAAGGTCTTGGTAAGTGTAGGGGCATGCTCTTGCGCCTTGGGCGCAAGCTCTTTGAGGAGGGCACCGTCTTCAGGGCGAAGATCCATCAACTGAATAAGCTCTTCGAGGGCCGCTTCGTCTTTGATCATCCAACTCGCACGATCTTGGGTCATAGTGGTCTCTCCATGATTGATAATACGATGTCACCACCCAACACTAACGCGGCCTCGTCATAGGGCAGATGCAAGGCCGTGAATCTTAACTATTATAACACCAACCGGCACGCTTTTTGGGATCAGGATGGGTGAGGTTTGGTGGTTTGTTATAGGGAATGTTTCGTTTTTGTACTACTTTTGTACACACTATGGGGGATTTTTGTGAACTCCGGTGGGGGAGGATTCTTTGGGGGCTTCGCCCCATACGCATGGGGCCATGCCCCATAGCCCCTTTTTCGTTGCGTGTTGGCGGCGAAGCCGCCAACACGCAACGAAAAAGGGCGAACCCTGAACCCTACTCGTCACTCGCTTGACTCTGGGCCGCGATATACCTGAGGAGGCTGAGCAGGACGCCTTTGACGCTGGGGCGATCGGTGGCGACGCAGGGCACAACTGGAATTTCGAGGGGTACGCCGAGACGACGGCGTACGTAGCTGACGGGCAGTGCCGCTTCGTCGTCTTGCTTGTTCGCCGCCACGATATAGGGCGCGTCGGTGATCTCGGCGAAGCGGCTCATGAGCCGTTGGGTTTCGGCGAAATGGCCGGGGCGGGTGCTGTCCACCATCACCACATAGCCCAGGCAGCCGACAGTCAAGTGTTCCCACATGAAATCGAAGCGTTCTTGGCCGGGCGTGCCGAAGAGGTAGAGCGTCACCTGCTCATTGATCGCAATTGTGCCAAAATCGAGGGCGACGGTCGTTTCGCGTTTGAGTTGACGCTCTTCGTCGAGGGTTACTTCGTAATCGGTGGAGATCGTTTCGATGTCACTGATCGTGCGGATCAGTTGCGTCTTCCCAGCGGCGTAGCTGCCGGTAATCACAATCTTGAGCGCCTGCATCGTCGCCTTCCTCCTTACAGGCCGCGGATACGGCGCATGATCGCCTCGAGCAAGCCGCGACCGACCTGGGGACGTTCACCGCAATCAGCGCCCATTCGCGACGCAGTTGCTGCCAGATCGGAGCTACCGACGGCAGGTGCCATGCTGGCCACCGGATCATGCGCTACACTCTTGGTGGATGCTTTCGCTGCCGGGGTGGGAATTACCACTTCAACCAAACCAATCGCCATGAGTTCCGCCACCGTGCGGATGGCCTGCGCTGGCTCGATGCCAGTCGCTTCGCAGATGGTGCGTAGGTTCGGGCTGATCGAGACCTGGCTGAGAATACGCCACTGATTGACATCAAGGCTAACGCCACTCTCGGCGCTACTGGGTAGCGGTGAGAGTTGAAGCTTGGTATCGAGGGTGATGGATTGGTACGGCGTCGCACGCGCCGGGTCTTCACGCCGACGCATGCCCTCCATCACCAGCCATTCGCCATCTTGGGTGATGCGTGGTGAGCGATTGAGAACATTGGCATCGTGACGGAAGACAAACGAGGCGTGATCCCAGAGTAACATTTGGATGACGGCCTCTTCTTGCGCAGCCTGTACACGATTGCCAGGGCTGGTGGCCAGCACCGCATCAATCACTTTCCCTGCGGCCACATAGATGATCCCACGTTCCGCAACGCTAGCCAGAATGAGTACCCCCGTCTTGGGGCCCATCCGAAAAATCTGAAAGAGGTCGCTGAGCGACATGTCCTGAAGCGTGCCTTCGAGGGCCATAACAACCTCGCTGGGCGAGCTATGGGGCAGGCATGGAGAGCGAGAGTGTGCGGTAAAGTGGGAGCATGGCGTTGCTGCCGGTAGTAATGATAACACGATGGGAGGGCTAAGCCCTCCCGATCAACCATGCGCACAGGCGTCCGCTTCAGGAGTTTAGAGAACCTGGCCAATCGCTTTGGCCGCGTCGCGGGCTTCAATGCGCACGAGGCCGAGGTTGGCACCCTGGCGCAGATTTACTGCGAGGAGGCTCTGGTCGCCTGCCGGCAGTACCATAAAGAGCCCGTTATCGGCCTTGATGATCGTCTCTTCCGTCGCGCCAATCTTTAACTCACCCGAGACGCGGCGGGTTACACCCATCATCGTTGCCGCAACCGCACCCACACGATCGGCATTCACTTCCGCCGACATCTTCGAGACGAGGACGATCCCGTCCATGCTGACTGCGGCGGCACCCGCAATATCGTTGCCTACGTTGGCGGTCAAGCGGTCGAGAGCGGCAGAAATCTGTTCCTGTCGGGAAGACATGGTCGTTACCTTTCGCTACTACACTGTTGCTGATGGGAAGGGGCGTGTCGTTGGTCATTGAGTCTGCAACACGCTGTTCACAAGGATCAGTATAGCGTAGGCGCTGCCGCCTGTGGATAACAGGATCATAGCAAGTGCGTTGCGTTGATTGCAATGGGGTGGTGCTATAGTTCTTTAGTTAGACATGGTTCATAGTTACTTTACAGTTTAGTGCCACGCACCGCTTTCTGATGCGCTCGGGCTGACCCCTGAAACCTGACCCCTGAAACCTTGTCTAAAGGTATATAATCACGCAACCCATGCTTCTTCCCACATCCACCGAGCAGCGTGCCTACAGTATGATGCAAGCGCGCATGCTGGAGTTGCTGATGCGCTTCAGTAGCGCGGAGTACCGCAAGCTCTTCACGCACCATGATCGTTTTGCGCCCGACGATGAGGTGTTGCCCTTCTACCGCGATCTGGGCGTTCTCTTTGCGCTGCGCGACGAGCTCTTTGAGTTTATTCTGCCGCGTATTTTGCGCCGCCTCAGTTTTGTGGCGCCGCGCACGTTGGTGATCGAAGCGCCGCCTGGGCGCGGGCGGGTGGATTGGGAGCGTACGCTTGCCGCGAGTTGGCGCGAGCGCCCCGGCGAGCCGCCGCTGTTGCTGCATAGCCGCCAGAGTCTGCGCGATTTTGCTACCGCCGAGAATCTGCTCACGGTGGTGACGCTGCTTGAGTATCGCGCCGCCGTGCGCCAACTGTTGCTCAGTGGGGCGCTTGGCCCCGAGAGTGTAACCCTACGCCATCCACTCAATGGCATCGTGGAACGTTGCGAACGCACCTTGGCCTTTCCGCAGTTGGCCGGGATCAAAAATGCGGCTCAGGCGCTCTACGAACGGGGCGAGGATGCCCTGCTCCACCTCGAACAGCGTGTCGCCAGCGCCGCCATTCCCGGCGGCAATAACGCCTACGACGATCTACTCGCTTGGCGGCGGCGCTACCGCGAACTCCAGTTGCTCCACCGCCGCAGCGCGACGACCATGACCGAGACGTTGGGGGCCAATCCGCAACGCGACAATCGCCTCTACCAACTCTGGATTCTCTTTGAACTGGCCGATCTGCTGGAGCGTGCGGGGCTGCTGGAGGCGACGACATCCCTGCCCGAAGTCCTCCACTTTCGCTGGGGCGACGATACCGCGTGTGTCCACTACGAATTGCGTCACGACCGGGGCATTCCGGAGCAGGCGGAGGTCTGGCAGAGCGAACCGGCGCACCTCAAACCGCCGGGTGTGCGCCCCGACTACTACCTGCGCCGCCGCGACCCGCCGATGGGTCAGGTGTGCCACGATGCTACTGTTGCTTGGCGCGAGCCGGGGGTGGTGTGGGATGCCAAATATTACCGCGAGCGCGACCAGCAGCGCGTGCCGAGTGCGCCCATCAAGCGCATGCTGGCCGACCTGGCGCTCACCGGCGAGCGGCGTGGTCTGCTGCTCTTCGCCTTCCTGCGCGGCAGCGAAGAGCCCCCCGCGAGTGATGATGACAAAATGGATATTGCCTTAGCGCACCAAGCGGGCGTCCCCATGCACGCTGCGGCGACATCGGTAACCGCAACTGGCATGACACACCAACGGCTGCGTCCGGCTGCCACGGCAAATCAAGCGCTCGATCCGGCCATCCAGATCGAGATTGTCGCGCTCAACCCACAGCGCCCGACGGCTGAAATTCACGCTCTGCTGCGCCAACTGCTCGACGCGGCACAGCAAGCCCTGCGCACGCCGCTGGTGCCGCGCTGCCAGGGCATCTTCCTTGATGCGCTGAGCAGCGCCGAGGTGGTGTTGCCCGCCGACCGTTGGGGCGAAGTGCTGCCCGCGCCCAGCGACGAGTTGCTCATTTGCCCGAAGCCGCACATCGGCCCGTGGCGCATTGATCTCGTGAATCGCAGCGTCCACTGCTGCCAAGACGGGCGTCTCTGCCACATTATAGGCCAGCCCGACGCGCAGAAGCCCTTGCGCCCGCCCCGCGACATCAGCAGCCTGCTGCACGAACTCGACCAGATCATGGCGGCGCAACCCGCTGGCGAACGCGATGAAGCGAGCATCAGCGCCGTGGCCGAACGCGTGCAACAACTCACGCGGCGCTACGCCAGCATCGCCCAAGTCAACCTCGCCTTCTACTACGAGCGCGTGCAGGCCTTGGGTATGCGCGAGACCTTTGCGCAACTGGGGGTTGCCGAACAAGAATCGCTCGCGCTGGCGATCTTCCTCACCGACCAACTCTTCAATATTCGGGCGAACGACTATTCAGCGCCCGCGATTCACCTCGCCAGTGTGGTCGAGATCGAAGTGAAGCGGCGCATCTTCGCCTGCCCCGATCTCGTCGGCACCCTCGCCAGCCCCAAACGCCAAACGCTGGGCGTACTCGCCTACCTGCGGCGCAGCGACGACCAAGAGGGCAACTGGGCGCGCATTAGCGCCCACGTTGCCGCGCACTGGAACGAACACCCCAACCCCAGCGATCCCGAACGGCTAATCAGTTTCGGCGACTTTCTCACCATCGGGCTCAACCGCATCACCCAACTGCGCAACCAAGCCGCCCACACCGAACCGCTGCCGCAACGCCTCTACAACGAACTCCAAGACCTCATCTTCCAAGGCAACCGCCTTGGCTACGGCGCCCTGAACGTCATCCTGAGCGCGTGGCGCACCGAACTACCGTTGTAGGCGTGGGGGGGGAGCCGCCTCAACAAGGTTCGTAGTAGGGGCTTTAGCCCCGTAAGCAGCCCTTGGGCGGCGCTAAGGGAAGCGGAAACTTCTAAGCATCCCAGCAGCCTGTCATGCTGAGCGCAGCGAAGCATCTCTTTTCGCCTGACGAGAGACCCTTCGCTGCGCTCAGGGTGACAAAGCGACGGGACAATCAATA
>RSAS01000532.1 GCA_003934145.1 Candidatus Viridilinea halotolerans
CTCTTTTCGACCGAAGAGAGACCCTTCGCTGCGCTCAGGGTGACAATGCGGCAGGTCCAACGGAAAAGGTGCGCTGCGATCCCTCAGGGTGCGTTTTGCGCCATGATGTGGAGGGGGTATGCGGGGGAACATGGTTCCCCCACATACCCCCTCCACATCATGGCCGCGGGCATGTATGCTCAAGCAGCGCCTCGACGAAGAGACGGTCGGCGGCATCCACCAAGCCATCGCCGGTCGGGTCGAGGCGCTGGTCGTAGCCCACGTCGCCCGCGCTGAGGCCATCTGCGGCGCGGATGAGTTCGTAATCCGCCGCGGTAATCTGGCCGTCGCCATCGGCATCGCCGCGCAGCAGCACAAACGCCTCGATCCAACCCGCCTGCTCTAGGCTTGCATTGCCCGAACGATCCATGGCGACCACCCCCAGATCCACGGCGCGGCAGGGCACATCCAGATCGGCCACCATACTCGTCTCCGCTATCTGGTTGGCCACGAGGCTGGCTCGCCCATCGCGGCTCATAGCCACACTGTAGCTCTGCACCCCCGACGCGGGCACCGCCGGGGTCGCCGGATCGGTGGCGTTGTAGCTCAGGGCATGACGGCCAGGTGCCAACTGCTGCGCCGCGCTCGCCTGCGGCTGGAGGAATTGCGCCACCGGCGCGGCGCTGTCGAGGCGGACGTAGGAGCGACCGGGAACGAATTGAGTTCCATTGGCATACTCGCAGCGAAGCCCAGCCGCATTTGCGTTCTCAAAATTGGTTGACTGCGTAGCCACTCGCACCTGACGCGGGTTAGCCGTCACCTCCACCACCACACCAGCCCAGCAGGATGTGTTCGCATTCGGCGGAGGAAAATGCATGAAGAGAATGTCGCCGGGAATAACATCACCCTCCGGCACGACCACCCCGCCCGCCGCCAGCAGCACCGGACGCAAGGTATTCGTATTGATATAGCCCAGATCTGCAGTGGTACCCTGGCAGCGCGCCGGGGCAAAGTTGGCGTAACGCAACATGCAGTCGATGAAGAGCGAGCCATTGGCGTAACTCAGCATAATGCCGTAGGGATTGGTATTGTTGCGCCCATGCAGGCGGGCGGCGCTCACCAATGTAGCAATACGAAACCCCTCAAAAACCCGCGCATCCACACCGGGGATGGTCGTAAACATCTGGTTGATGCTGGTGCTACGGCGGGGGTTGACCGTATTGGCCACCTGGAACTCAGTCTCGTTCATGGTCATAAGGCTCGCCGCATCAAAGCTTGGCGTGCTCCCGTGTGAGCGGATGACAAAGGGCAAGTAGATCTGGTGGGGCTGATTGCGCGCCAACTGCTCATCACCATCCACGCCAGGCCCAGACGTCGGCTCTGGCTCTGGCGTCAGTTCAGTTTCAGGATCGGTTCCGGTCACGGGATCGGTTCCCGTGACGGGATCGGTTCCCGTGACGGGATCGGTTCCCGTGACGGGATCGGTTCCGGTCACGGGATCGGGGTCAGGCGCTAGCTCAGGCTCAAATGCCAAACGAAACGGCTCCGGAGCGGCGGCAGGATCAAACTCCAGCGATGCGAGGATTGCACTCACGGCAGCGGGATCGGCCAAAAAGCTGCGGCTAAAGCCAATGAGGTAGAAGACCCCTTCGATTTCCAGGGTATAGAGTGCCGCATAGGCCGCGTCGGGCTGGTTGCTGGTGTAGTGTCGGGCGGCATGGCCAGCCACCTGCGTCGCTTCGACCAGATAGCCGCGCAGCAACAGATCATCAGCAAGCATCGGGCCGGTCACGGTGATCTCATTGCTCACATGCTCCACCAAGATCTCAATCTGGTGGCGTAGATCGCTTGCGCTGACGCGACAGCCCGGCGTCGGCACAGCGCCACAGAGCGGCGCATTGAGCAACTCGTAGAAGCGCCCAGCATGACCACCATTAAAGCGCGTGCGCTCCCATGCATTGAGGAGGTTACTCTCCAGCCCGTGCCCCTGCGGAAAAAGCAGCACCGCCTCCTCCTCCTGGCCATGCAACGGCGTCGCCGTCAGCGCCGGATGAGAGAGCGCGACACTCAACAGCAACAAAGCCAAGACGATCCAACTGCGACGTGGTGCCATACTTCCTCGCTTGGTATTGGTGGAGCTATCTATGAACTAGGAGGCAACAACGTTATTATTATAAGACATAGTACTACCGCTGTTGTATGACAAATCAGTAGTACTACTTGAATTCTCAGTTGACAATCTGTTCATTAAGGGTATTAATTTGGGTGTGACCAAAATCTGTAGGGCTGCGCCCCCATACGCATTAACTTAAGGGGCCTGCGGCCCCTTAAACCCCGCTGGAAAGGGATTTTTTTCGGGGGCCATGCCCCTTCGACGAGGCTCAGGGCAAGCCCGAACCCCCGCCGGCAGGCCCGCCAGAGGCTTACGTTCATGCGTCTGGGCTGCGCCCCACGCCCCGCCGCACGGGGGGATGAGGCGAGGGAACCAAGTTCTCTCGCGCACCCTTCCTACACCATGCGAGCTTACCACACGCCCTCGTAGGAAGGGAAGGTCTTAAACGCCGTTTGGCCGGTTTGTCCCGCTTCTTGTCCCGCTGGGCGGTGCGCTGTTTGCCCATGGGGGCATGGCGTAACCCAAAAAACGGGCGAGTCCAATTGATTGGACTCGCCCGTTTAGCTCATTCTGATGCGCTAAAGTACCGAAACAAAACATGACACAATTCTTTGAAGAAAAGGCGCAAGCGCTCCTCACCACGCGCCATCGGGGATGCCGGTGAGATAGAAGTGGGCCCATTCGCCGGGCGGGTGCTGGGGCGCAAGATCGCGCTGGGCGCGGCAGAGGGCGCTGGCGCATGGTAGGCCGCTACGCCAGTGGTGGTAGAAGGTGCGCACCAGTTCGCGGGCGGCCCGGTACTCGACCTGCCACATGGCGGCAATGACGGCGTTGGCCCCAGAGACGAGGGCGGCACCGCTGAAACCTTGCAAGCCAGGGCCGACTTGGCCACTGTGACAGGCATCAAGAAAGAGCAGATCGGCGTGCAGTTCGGTGCGGTAGAGGTCGTCGGCGTAGAGGCGGCGCGGCCCGGTGATGAGTTGGGCAAAACGCCCGCTGCCCGCTGCGGGAAATGCGCCGTGCGCCATGAGGTGAATGCTGCGGGCGCTGCTACTCAGCGCAAGAAGTTCGTCGGGTGTAAAGGGGCCGTGACGGAATGCGCCGCCCAGCGCTGCGCTGAGGCGGGCGAGTTCTTCCGGAACACCTTTGAGTTGGGGGTAGTCCGCTTCGCCGTAGGCATCATAGCCCAATACCCAGCGCTGACTGGCCTGTTCGCGCTCCATCTGACGCTGGCGCAAAAGAGTGAGAACGGTGCCACTCGGTATGTAGCTCACCGGCATGCGTTCAAGCAGGTAGTGTGTGCTATCGAATGCGGCATGCAAGGGATAGAGCGGCAACGCCTCGTCGAGGGCAATAATCAGCCCCTGTGCGGCAGCGAGATGCTCCTCCAGGGGGGCCAGAAAGACGCGGTAGAGCGACGAGAGCATGGCCTCAGCGTCGGAGCGGCTGGCAGTAGCCAGCGTTTGCACTTCAGGCCAGCGTTGCCGAAAGCCCTTCCAGGTACTCTTGCGCGCCAGGCACATGCGCTGCGGCACGCCCTGGTTGGTGAGCAGCGTAGCCCAGAGTTCCTGAGCATCCCCGCTGCCAACGAGCAGCGGCGCCAAGAGGAGCGTGGCGGGCGGCAGGGCGGCTTGGATGGCATTGAGGGCGGCGGGTTGCCCGCTGATCCAACCAGCACGGATGACTTTGGCATCGTGAATGCGTTGCAGCGCGGCAAAATAGGCTGCTTCAGCCTGTTGTCGTCGTATGAGGGTAGACGCATCGGCGCTGGGGCTGTCTGTAAGCAGCGGACGACGAACGCGCACCTCGCGCAGGCTCAGGCTAGCTTGGGCGTAGCTGAGTTGCTCGTAGGCATCCTTGATCTCCCGCAGGTCTTCGTGATCGAGCAGACGCCACAAGCCCGCATTGCTCAACTCATCCAGCAGCGTCTGCGCACGCAACTGTTCACTCAACCCAAAGGCCGTCGGCTCGTCGGGGGCCAAGACGAAGCTACGCTCGGCGGCGCGACGACGGGCAGCCCCCAGGCGTAGCGTATGCAAACTCAAGCGCACCATACCGTGCGCCCGTGCTGCCGCCTCCAACGCATGCCCGTAGGCATCACGCGCCGCAGCAAGCTCCTTGGCCTGCTCGTACCCTCGCCCCACCATCTCCCAGACCGCTGCCGCGCCCACCAGATCGCCCGCGTGTGCCAATTCCTGCGCGGTTGCCACGCGCGTGTCGTGCGGTAACGCCGGATCATACTGGGCCGTAATACGGCGCAACTCGAGCAAGCGCCGTGGCGCAGCATGGCCCGCTAAGACGGCGTAGGCTTGGGCCAGCGCTTGCGCAGCCACATCATGACGACCCGCCTCATAGGCTCGCTCCGCCAACTGGCTAGAGCATGCCAGCACCAAAAGATCCAAACCCTGTTTGCGAAAAGCCGCAATTGCTTGCTGCATTTCAGCCACACATTGCTCAAAGCGATCACTCAGCAGCGCCTTGAAGCGCAACAACTCGGCCCGTTGTTTCAACGAATCTTCGCCCGCAGCAACTAACGCTTCAAGCTGCGCCAAGAACGTAAGCGCCCAAGCGCGATCATCAAGCAGAAGAGCGAGAATAAGTTGCTGTTGGCGCAGATCAAAGGCATCAGCATTGGTTAGGAATTTTGCTGCAAGCCCCTCTTGCAAACTGCGCTCCGCCGCTTCAAAGTAGCGGCGCGCCTCGGCGTGGCGGCCAAGCCGCTGTTCACGCAGGCCCTGGTTCAGGGCAAGGCGAAAGAGACTGCCCACAAAGGGTTGGGGCGTACCGGTGAGCGGCAGCGCAGCCTCCGCTTGCTGGTAGATCTGGTGCGCATACGCGAAATCATCGCACAAATTCTCAACGGCAAAAGCCCGAATGTTGAGCCACTCCACATGGCGCACCACATCATCGGGATCGTCATAATCTACGGCGACGCTCGCTGCAAGCTCCTTGAAGATGGCATCGGCTTGGGGGAACTGTTGGAGTTCGACGAAGGTGTTGGCTTGCACCAGTTTGGCCTTCACAATCCCTGCTTCCAACTCGGCTTGGAGGAAGAAGGTGAGGGCACTCTGCGCAGTCGCCATGGCAGCGGCAAATTCGTCACGCACAAAGAGGCCCTCGGCCAGGTTGACCAAGGCAAGCGCCCGGCCCTGCTCATCGCCGGCCCAACGATAGGCCCACGCAGCCACACGCAACGGGTTGAGATCCATGTGGGGCGGGTTGGCCCGATTGAGCCACATACCATAGACATCAAGCGCACTCGCCGTGCCCAGTGGGGCCAAGCGCGCCCCCACCAGCATGCCGCGCACCACCAGCGCTTGATCCTTCTCTTCACGCAGCCGAACGCGCAGCGCACCCAACAGCTCCTGATCAATCGCCTCCGGCGGAAGCTGCGCCTCCAGCACGGCTGCTACCTCATCGAGCGTGCGGTTCGGATCAACAATGAGATCGATGATTTGGTTTGCTTCCATTGTTGGTATGATCCGCTATGCGACTTACCGTTCGCTCATTTTTCACCGAATGCACAAGATTGTTGCATAAGACATGGTTCGTGGCAACTTTACAGTTTGCGCCAACAGGTAGTGCCGACTTTAGTCGGCTTCCCATTGCTGCCAAAGACCTCAGCCGACTAAAGTCGGCACTACGATTGTAAAGCGCGAAGCCCCTTTCTGAAACCATGGCTAAGCCCAAGAGCAAGGCTCGTAGGAGGCGCTTTAGCGCCGTCCGTGGCAATACCTTTCAAATAATGACGAGCATAGACCTCACAGGTCTTTGGTGATGGCGTTCCAGTGCAGCAGGGTAAGACCTGTGAGGTCTTATCACGGGCTGGTTACGGCGCTAAAGCACCTACTACCAGCGGCTTACGGCGCTAAAGCGCCTACTACCAGCGGCCTACTACCAGCGGCTTACGGCGCTAAAGCGCCTACTACCAGCGGCTTTTGCTCCATTTTTGCGAACCACCAAAAAAATAAGCGAACGGTGAGATGCGACCGGTTCCTCGGTTCCTCGGTTCCTCGGTTCCTCTCTGCTCACAACTCCAACCACGTCGTGCCGACGATCTCTTCCTCAACCACCAGCGCAAGGACGTAGCGCCCGGCACTGAGGCCATGAAAAGCAAAATGGCCAAAACGATCCACATGGGCTTCGGCGATCGGGCTGATGTGCGGTTCAGGCTGGGTGGTGATCTGGTAGAGGCGCACCGGCGCACGCAGCAGATCGGGTTGGAGGGGGCGCACCTGACCATCCACAATCGCCCCGTCATCGTCTTCGTCAAGTACGAGATCGAGCCAGGCCGGCGCATCACGATCGGGGATGGCAACCGCTTCGAGCGTGTCGTCGCCGCTGCTCATAAAGAGCCCGCCGCGCTGCGGGAGGTGTTGTTGCCAGTAGGGAATGAGTTGGCGCAGGTAGTGTTGTTCTTCCTCGGCAGGGGTACGTAGGGCGGCGAGTGGGCGAGCAAGATCGTTGGGGCTGAGGGTGATCTGTCCCTCAGCATAGGCGGCCAGCCGTGCAAAATCTACACTCCCCGCTACTTCTGTCTCCGCAGCGGGATCGAAGCTCTGCATGTGCTGGCGCAGTGTGCGGTAGATAGTCGCAAAATCCGCATCGGTCGCCACAAAAAAGGCCACAGCAGGGTAACGTTCGTGCGCCGCTTCGCCCGCCAACTCACTGGCCACATAGTCATCAAGCTGGGCATAGGCCGCCTCGATGTCATACCCATGCGTTTCGGCCTCGGCTGCATAGGCCATCGCGCGCAGCAGCCGGTCATAGTGCTTCGTCTCCATCATGCCCTCCTCTCCATCCCCACAAACGCACGATCGCCGCCTTGGTAATCCCTTTGCTCAGCAGACAGTCGAACAGCTTGTGCTTCTTCAGACGAAGATAGCGCACTTCCACCGTATTTTTGCGACGGGGCGGCATAAGTTGCGCCCCAATCGCCGCAGAGGTCACGCCCTCCATGCGCAACGCCAAAATACGCTGGTCGAGCGGGCTAAGCTGCGCGACGCAGTGCTGGAGTGCGGCTTGGATGGCTGCTTTGGCGGCCTCCACCACGGCGGATGACGCTTCATCGCTCTGCGTAGGCGCAGCGGGCGCAGCTATGCGCTCAATGAGTGGAGGGCGCTCATCCTGATCAAACGCCTGCGGGTACTCCCTCACGCGCTGCTCACGCTCGCTCAAAGCCGCTCTGATCTGACTGATACAGCGCCAACGGGCGCGTTGCTGCACAAAAGCCTGAATCGATTGCACATGATCCCATTCGTCTAAGCGTTCAAGTACTTCAGCCAAGACATGGTGGGTCATATCTTCGGGATCGAGTTCGGCGTTGGGCCAACCATGTAGTAGAGAGAGACAGACCCGCTTACAAGCCGGGTAGACGATCGCCCACGCCTCCTCATCGTTGTTACGCAGGCGTTGCCGCCACTCTTCAGGCGACCAAGTGGGTTTTTGGGGGGGCATAGCTGCTTCCCTTGCCTTGTGGGGCGATTGACCGTGCCACACGGGAGATGCGCATGGCACATAGGCTAGAGTGTCTATTATAAGGCAGTAGCGCAAAAGGAACGCTGCCACACGGTTCCTGTCACCCTGAGTACGAAATGGCTCGCGGGCCAGTGGCCCCGTGAGAAACAAAAGTTCTGTCACCCTGAGTACCAAGTGGCTCGCGGGCCAGTGGCCCCGTGAGAAACAAAAGTTCTGTCACCCTGAGCGCAGCGAAGGGTCTCTCGTCAGTCGAAAAGAGATGCTTCGCTGCGCTCAGCATGACGGAGGCGTTTGTTTCTCAGGAGCGTAGCGAAGGGTCTCTCGTGGCGACCAAAAGAGACGCTTCGCTGCGCTCAGCATGACAAAAGCCACACCCCTCTTTGTCCCGCTTCTTGTCCCGCTTCGCGGGCGCAACGGCCCGTTGGGATGTGTTATGAAACAGGTGTGACCAAAAGGCGTAGGAAGAGGGCGCGAGGGAACCTGGTTCCCTCGCATCCTTCCCCCGTCCGGCGGGGTGTGGGGCACAGCCCTACAGGTTTTGGTCACACCCTTAGGTATGGTTCGTAGCGACTTTACAGTCTGCCGCGCTGGGGGTGCAGGGGCCTGGCCCCCGCAAAACCCCCATCCCAGTGGGGAGGATGCGGAGGGCATAGCCTTCCGCATCCTCCCCACAAACTGTAAAGCAGATCGCCGCAAGGCGAAACCATCCCTTATAAAACTAAAGTAGGGATGAAGCGATTTTTCGCTGCCAAAAGGACAACCTGATGGTTTTACATACAGCCACCGCCACTGAACACTGCCCCAACGAAGTCTTGCCGAGCGCCAGCCTCAGGCGTATGCTCCACAACTTGCACATCCCCCAAGGGCGACCGCTCGTGCTGCTCAATGGCTCGACGCATAGCAGCTTAGGGAGCTTGTATGCCCAAGTGACACCCTTGCTCCAAGATGGGTTGGCTTCGTGGTTGGTGCGCCGGGGGGCGGTAGCGATCACCGGCGGAACGGATGCAGGTATCTTTGCCGTCCTCGGCCAAGGGTTTGCGCGCTACGGCCAGCCCGCAGCCTGCCTTGGGGTGACGGTTGCGCAGTTGGTGCAACCCCAGCCCGACGGGGTCGCGCTGGAGCCCAACCATACGCATATGCTGCTCAGCGCTGGCAACCACTGGGGGGCCGAAACGCCCTTGATGTATGCGTTGGCTGCGGCCTACGACCCCTGCGCCCGTGCAGTGACGCTTGTGGTTGGCGGTGGTCTCAATACCCTGCACGAACTAGAGTTCTGCGCGGCGCTTGGGCGGCGCATGCTCATCATCGCGGGCAGCGGCGGCATCGCCGACGCTCTGCTCGCCACGCTGGGCGGGCAACGCCACGGCGATGAACGCCTGCAACGCCTCGCCCAAGTGGCCGAGATCTACCGCATCAACCTCGATGCGCCACCGGAGGTGCTGTTGGTGCTGTTGGATGCGTTGCTGCTGCGCTGAGGAGGGAGGCTATGCTTTACCCACAAGTCCCCGTGAGGGGCCACCTACGAGCCAACCCTACCGGATGCGCTCATGAACCCATTTCCCCCATGTAGGGGCGTAGCAGCGGCCATCGCCCGATACCATGCGGAAGAAGAGAACCCTTAAGACCTCACAGGTCTGTCCTGCCGCATTGGGATGCCGTCATGAAAGACCTGTGAGGTCTATCTCACCGTTCGCTTATTTTTTTGATGGTTCGCAGAAATGGGGCAAAAGCCGCT
>RSAS01000322.1 GCA_003934145.1 Candidatus Viridilinea halotolerans
TCCCAATCACCTATCCGTGACTTGCCGAGCGAATGTTCTGTCCGCCCTTAAACCTCTCACCCCTCGCCTCTCACCTCTCGCCTCCCTCATCTCTACGATATGCACTCTCTCCCCCTCCCACGCCTCTTTTGGCTAAGTGCCGCTCTGACGTTGCTAATCTTCCTGCTGCTCACGGCCTGTAGCGCCCCGCAAGAGGGTGCGTTGCCCACTGCGCCGCTGCCGCCGACAGCAACGCCGCTGCCGCCGACGGCAACGCCGCTGCCGCGCGGCGGCGAGTTGCGCGTGGCGCTCGATGCCGCCCTGCCCAATTTGCGCCCCTGGCAGCCCCGTTCGCGCGGCGAAGAGCAGATGATTGCTATGCTCTACAGCGGCCTGATGCGCCTCGATGCGGAGTTGCAGCCGGTGCCCGATCTGGCAAGTGGCTGGACGACGACGCCCGATGGGCGCACGCTCACCTTTACGCTGCGCAGCGATCTGCAATGGCACGATGGCACGCCGCTCGAGGCGGCTGATGTCCTCTTTACGCTGGAGCGCCTGCGGGCATTACCGCCCACGAGTACGGCCATGCTCGGCGATCTGCGCTACATCAGCGGAGCGGTCGCCCATGATGCCACGACGATTGTCTTTACGCTGACGAGCCGCTTTGCGCCGCTCTTGGCCAGTTTGAGCCTGCCGATTCTGCCGAGCCACCTCTTGGCCGATCAGGATCTGGCGCAGTTCAATTTCTGGGAAATGCCGGTGGGCAGTGGCCCCTTCCGCGTGCGCGAGGTGCTCCCCGGCCAGAGTTATACGCTGGAGCGCTTCGAGGCCTACCACCATGGCGCGCCGCTGCTCGATCTCGTGCGTTTTGAGGTACTCGGCGATCTCGACGCCACCGTGGCCGCACTACGTGGGGGGCGCATCAATGTGGCCGAGATCCCGTGGGGCAGCCACGAGCCGCCACCGCCGCAGGTGCGCACCGCGAGCTACCCCGAGAATAGCTACTACTTCTTGGGCTTCAATCTGCGCGCCGAACGGCCCTTTGCCGATGTGCGTTTGCGCCAGGCGCTCGCGCTCGCCATTGACTTGCCGCGCCTCGTCGAAACGGCCACTAAAGGCCAAGGCATGACCATTAGTTCGAGTGCGCTGCCCGGAAGCTGGGCCGATATGACACAGGCACTCAGTGCCGGTACGGATCTGGATGCGGCGCGGGCGCTGCTCGACGAGGCGGGTTGGACACTGCCCGCCGGTACGACGATTCGCCAACGCGACGACCAACCGCTCACCGTCAGCCTCTATGTGCGCGAAGATGACGAACGGCGGCTCTTGGCTGCCCGCCAGATCGCCGCTGCGGGGGCCACCATTGGCATGCAGATCAATGTCGAACCTGGCCCCTTCGCCACTGTCATTCTGGCGCGCTACGCGCCCCCCTTCGCCTTCGACATGCTCCTGGGCAGTTGGCTCAATGGCGCAGGTGATCCCAATTTTGGCGATGTGGCCTACTACGATCCCGACGATTTCGCGCTCTTCCATTCGAGCCAACTCAATCAGGGCAGCGCCGATAGCCGCTCTACGCGCAACTTCGTCGGCTATAACAGCCCCGCCTACGATGCCCACGCCCAAACCGCCCGCCAACTCTACAACCTGAACGAACGACGCGCCGCCATCAGCCAAGCCCAAGCTCAACTCGCCGCCGACCTGCCCTACCTCTTCCTCTGGGCCGACCGCCTCCCCGTGCTGCTCAGCGAGCGCATCACCACCCTCGACGGCCCCGTCACCATGGCTTCGCCACGCTACTACTGGAATGTGGAGCGCTGGTATTGGGAATGAGCGGTGTCAAGGGAAGGGTGCGCGAGGGAACCAGATTCCCTCCTTTCCAGCAGGGTTTAAGGGGCCTGCCGGCGGGGGTTCGGGGGCTTGGCCCCCGAA
>RSAS01000067.1 GCA_003934145.1 Candidatus Viridilinea halotolerans
GGGAAATTTTTCGGGGGCCATGCCCCTTCGACTAGGCTCAGGGCAAGCCCGAACCCCCGCCGGAAGGCCCACCAGAGGCTTAAGTTGATGCGTATGGGGAAACCTAATTCCCTCATACCCCTTTTTCCGTAGGAACGCACCTATGGCCCATAAAAAACCCGGTGGGGCGCAGTGGTGGATCGTGGCCGCTTTTATTGGCCCGGCCATGCTCGCCATCCTGATCGTCAATGTCTATCCCATTCTTTACAACTTCTACATGTCGCTCACCAACCGTAACGGCCCGCGCCGCTTTCCGGAGGGCATGTATGAGGTGGTAGGTTTTGATAATTATATACGCCTGCTTACGCAGAGTGAATTTTATGCAGTTTTTGGTAAAACAGTTCTCTATGCAGTTATTTGTGTCTTTTTCTTCTTTGTGGTTGGCCTCAGTTTAGCCTTAGTGCTCAACCATCCGGCGATCAAGGGCAAATATTTCTGGCGCACGCTGCTCATCCTGCCGTGGGCGGTGCCCACTTGGATTACGGCGATGATCTGGCGCTTTCTTTTTCATGGCCAGTTTGGGCCGATCAACCAGATTTTGCGTAGTTTGGGCCTGCCCGCCCCCAACTGGCTCAGCGACTCCTTCTGGGCTTTTGTGGCGATCACGATTGTCAATATCTGGATGACGTTCCCCTTCTTTATGCTCATTCTGTTGGGCGGCTTGCAAGCGATTCCTACCGACATCTATGAGGCGGCTGAGATGGACGGGGCCAGTTTTTGGCAGGGACTCTTTGCGATTACGCTGCCACTCTTGCGTCCGGTGGCCTTGCCCGCCATTATCTTGTCGCTCATCACCACCTTCCAGATGTTCAACACCGTCTGGCTGATGACGCGCGGCGGCCCGCGTACCCTCCCTGGCCAACCGGGGGCCACCGAGTTGCTGCTCATTTGGGCCTACAATCAGGGCTTTGCCGGGCAGGGCCAACGTTTTGCCCTCGTTTCGGCCTTTGCTATCGTCGTCTTTTTCTTCCTGCTGGGCCTGACGCTGCTCTACAACCGGGTGACCAACGTAACCAAAGGGGCTTATGAATGATTGGCAGTTCACGTCAGACTAGCCGCGTTACCTTGGTGCTGCTCTATGCCATTTTAATTGTGGCGATTCTCTTTGCGGCCTTTCCGATCTACTTTGTGGCCCAGGCCTCGCTGCGTCCTGGTCAGTCGCTCTACAGCACCCAACTGCAACTGCTGCCCAACGATGCGACCCTCGCCAACTATCGCTATGTGACCACGCAGTTGCCGCTGTTGCGCTGGATCGGCAATAGCCTCTTTGTGGCGGGCATGACCACCATCGTGACGCTGGTGATCACGTTGAGCGCCGGGTACGCCTTCTCGCGCTTCAAGTTTCGCGGGCGCACGCAGATGCTTGGGGGTATGCTGGCGCTACAAGCCTTTCCGGGGCTACTCTCGCTCTTCGCCTTCTACCTGATCCTGCTCAACCTCAACCTGCTCAACAACCTCTGGGGCTTGGTGCTGATCTACGCTTCAGGTGCAACTGTCTTCAATATTTTTAATCTGAAGGGCTATTTTGACACGCTGCCTGCCGATCTCGAAGAGGCGGCGCTGATTGACGGCGCGACGCCGTTCCAGGCATTCTTCCTAATCATGCTGCCCTTAGCGCGCCCGGCCATCGCCGTCACCGCGCTCTTCGGCTTCCTCGCGGGCTTCAACGACTACATCATGGCCCAAACGATGCTCTTCGACGAGCAGCTCTACACCGCGCCGGTGGGCATCTTCTCGCTGCAGGATGGCTACCGCACCCCCTGGGGCTGGTTTGCCGCCTCGGCGCTGATCGTCTCGCTGCCCGTGACGCTGCTTTTCCTCTACTTGCAGCGCAACCTCGTCTCGGGCTTGGCGAGCGGGGCGGTGAAGGGATGAGGAAGGCGGGGAGGCGGGTATGGTTCCCAAAAAATACCGGGTCTTAGGGCGCCGGCCCCAAACTTGACGCCAGGGCCACACAAGAACTACAATCAGCCATGAGAGCGGATGTAGCCGGGTGGCTGCCCTAGTCTTCAAAACTAGTGGGCGCGGTGACGAGCCGCGTCGGTGGGTTCGACTCCCACGCGCTCTCGCGTTTGTTGAATTCACTGAAGGGCAGTTGGGCGACATCTGGCAGGTAGATGCTGACGTTGTAGCGCCCCGATGGTTGCTTGCCAACGTCGATCCGACGCACCATAATACGCAGCGCATGCTGTAGCGCAAGGTGAACGGCTGGCTCTTGCCAGCGGGCTGGATTGAGATCCGGGTGGGTGAGGGCCGCTTCCACGCCACGCGCCTGACTGTCCAGCGCAGCCAGACCAGCGCGGAGGGTACGTTCTTGCTGGGCAATGGCATTGAGTTCGCACAGCGCCGCTTCGGCGCGTGTTGCAACGGCCTCCTTTAGTACAACTGAGATCGAGCGATCATGCAGCAGCAGATCGAGGGCTTCGTCGTATCAACAGCAACAGGCGTCTTCGTTTGGCCCTGGTCGTCCTCGTCAAAGCGATTGGCGCTGCGGCCCCAGCGGTAGACGCCGGTGTAGACGCCGTCAACCGCCTCGTTGCAGATTTTGCACCGATCTCTTGGTGGCCGCCCACCCCTTGATTGGACGAACAACCCATGTTCCCCCGATGTAGGGGCGTAGCAGCGGCCACCCAAGGAATCATGCCGCTACCGAGAGCCAAAGGCCGCTGCTACGCCCTTTCCGTCGGTGTCGCGCCCTTCCGTCGCAATGTCACGGTGGTGCCATTGGGATGCGACGGGATGCGTGTGTGTTCCATGTATGCTGCGATAACGACACATCCCATGATACCAATTACCATTGAACAGGCCGCATGCCTAATGACATTCAAGCTCATTGAGACGCCATGTCCGGCTTTCAGCTTTCAGCTTTCAGCTATCGGCTATCGGATTTGGTATGACACCCACTACGCATGCGATGGATTGGCGATCACTGCCGGGGAGGGCGTAGCAGCGGCCCGCACATTCCCTCCTGCGCGGCGATCCCTGGGGAGGGCCGCTGCTAACGTCCCTAGATTGGTGTATGACGTGATGCGTGCATGTTCCGTGAATGTATGGCTTCGACCAAAGTGATCACTGGATTGCGTTGCTGCTTGGAAGATTGGTTGGTTGAGTGCGCGGGTTTGCACAAGACTGGATGCCACCTGCGCGAGCAATCACTAGGCCGCAAGCGGAATCTCAATGTAATCGCTTTGCGACCTGGGAGGCGGAAGCGCAAGCCCGTCGGCCTGCAGGCTCTCCAGATGCAGCAGAATCGCCTCGTGGATCAGGGTGCGAACTTCATCGGCTGTCGCGCCGACCGCCACACATCCCGGCAGATCTGGCACATAGGCACCATAGCTCGTTGGGCCTTGTTCAATAATAATCACATAGCGCATGAGCTTTCTCCGTAAGCGTTATTTCAATCCCGCCTGTTTTAGAATACTGTTCAGCGTTCCAGGTGGCACATCCACGCTCGGCTTGCCCGCCACGGTGACGGTGCCACGTTTGGTTGGATGCTTGAGTTGGCGATGGCTTCCGGTTGTGCGTACGACATACCACCCATCAACTTCCAGCAGCCTAAGCACCTCTTGAATCTTCATTGTGGCTCAGTATTCGCCTAGCGTATAGGTGCCAAGCCCATTCGTTTGGCAGTCTAGAGAGATTGTAGCACAAAGAAGCGGATTACACAAGATGTTCGGACGGAGATAAGGGCATCTGACGGTTGCATCTCTAGTGAGCAAAATCACGTCCGCACTCTCGCGTTTGAGTGCACAGGCTTGCGCAAAACAGGGTACCACCTGCGCGAGCAACCACTAGGCCGCAAGCGGGATCTCAATGTATTCGCTTTGCGATCTGGATGGTGGAACCGTAAGGGAAGCGGATTTTGTTGATTGCCCCGTCGCTTTGTCACCCTGAGCGCAGCGAAGGGTCTCTCGTGGTGACCAAAAGAGATGCTTCGCTACGCTCAGCATGACAGGCTGTTGGGATGTTTAAAAGTTTCCGCTTCCCTAAGTCCGTATACCACTCATCAGACTACAATTTTCAGACTACAAAAGAGCGATCTTCTTGATTTTGTATTAATATAGATAGATCATTGTTGATATTATGATACCCATTAAGGATTTCCTCTTCGACTAGTTGTGATCGTAGCGCTTCTTTGTGCAACAGGGAGGTTAGTTCTGGTATAGCATATTGGATGAATACTAATGTCTGCGCCCAATTGATACTCAATGGGTTTTGTGTAACATATACTTTTCCTGCATTAATAAGTGTTGCGACACAGTGCGCTATCAGAAGCTGCCTTTGAAGTTTTGATGATGACATTTCGCTGTAAACTGCTCCATTATTCATCAACTCAATAAAATTTCCGAGCCTGATAATGATCTCCGTAACGATGACAGGGATTGAACCAGCCAAAAAGTGACGAAAATCGTAACCACTACGATACATCTGTCGAGCAACTTCGCCGATTGTATACTGTTTATCGCCGATTTTGCCAAATTGGAGAAATAGAAGCAAAGGCATTAAAGGAGCGGGTAGGCCTAAAGGGGTTGCAACATCTGAAGCGAGATGACCTAATTCTATTCTTAATGCCTCAAGAATTCGGATGAACAGACGTTCGCCTTGCAACAATGGGTCTGCAACTTGCTGAATAATAAGTTGGCCATTTTTGCTGATGGCGCTAAATTCACCGGTTAAGATGTCCCGCACACCAAAAATGAAACCGAGAAGCAGATCATGCCCAGGCGACTGAAAACGATGGGTCGTTGGCCCAAGACCAGACACATTCGATTGTAGATACGCGTTCGTTGATGGGTCAAAAGGAACACTATAGGCTTTTTCTAAATCCTTAATCACGTTCTCAGGAAAGAGGTTACCAAACTTCTCCTTCACGACGTTTGACAACCAACCTCCTTCAGAGCGTGAACCACCAAGAAATCCTGGATGGGCAGGAATGCCCACCAGAAAAATATCAAGCATACCTGCGATAACCCCAGTTGCGACAGCGAGTGCGAAGTCGAACCGATTAAGTGATCTGAAACAGCTAGACTCATTGCCAATTAGCGCATGCTTCTTCAATACACTATCAATTTCAGCAGGAGTCAATAGTGTCCTATAGTCAACCTGCTCAGGCGTAGCTGCCTTCGCTTCTGCAAGAATGGTTTCCCATCGTTCTAGCACGATGGGTTGCACCTCCACAGATTGACGCAATGGCTGTTGGAGACGCTCTGGTAACGTCATGCCAAGTGATGTAAGTAACGCTTCCGAACTGCCGATAGCAGCGTCCAACTGTTCACTCTCTTCAGCTTGATCCTGCGAAATTCTTTCGAGTTTCTGCCGATGATAGAGCGTAACTCTCGTTCCATCGTTCAGGTATGCATACGCATCGGCTGGCTTTTTACGCATTTCCGTGCTTTCCAAGATCTTTTCGCAGGTCCTTGATGGCAGATTGCAAGAGCGTATTAAGTTTGGTGAGGTAGTCAGCTCGTTCTTTGCTCTGGTGAGCTTTACGGCTTAGTTCACGGATGATGGCGTCATGCTTACGGAGAATCTCCTGAAGGAGCAGTTCCTTTTTCTCCTGTAGCTTCTGATGGTTGTGATTGCCGGCAACCGCAAGCCCAGCAAGACCGAGAATGACTGCGGGAGCAGCAAGCACGGCAATGCCTGCGACCATTCCGCCACCAATAAGCGCACCCGCCGCGGCAAGGCCAGAGGTGATGCCAGCAGCAGAGAGACCGACCACAGAACCACCATAATAGAGCGCTGCAAAACCTATTGCAGCACCTGTACCGATGCCGCTAGTCGCAGCAAGGGCTTCATTGATCGCAAAATCATGTGATGCAGTACGGAAGGGATCAGCGACCGCCGAACTCGCTTCCGCAACGAGGTTTTCGAGGGGCTTGAGTGAATCAATGCTCTGGTAAATTGGTTCCTGTGACACGGGTTGCTCCTTCGTGAAAAGCCTGAGGCTAAATCTATGCGGCAATTATAGCACCGAAATCGAGTTTGTCTATGCTACGCCGTCAACTCGCCGCTGTCTTCCCATCCATATTCACTCCTCTTGTGCCATCTTTGTGCTACACTGAGTAAGCTGCCTGCGTGCCGCTGTACTGGATTCGTCACTTGGTATACGGGACAGCTCAACCGGTTTCAACTAGTTCAAACACCACCGCACCTACCTCGCAAACGCCTATGCACTTCAAACCAGAGCATCGTCCAGGGGTAATTGGCCTGATCGTGACGGTAATCCTCGGCATCCCGGCATGGTTCGCCCTCGCTCCCGAACAGTTCAATCTCACTACGCTCGGCGTGACGATCCTTGCGGTCTTTATAGTTATTGTGGTCTCTCACCGTTCGCCCATTTCTCAACCGGTTTCCAAGAATCCCCCCACCAGCGGGCCAAAACCGGTCATCTGGAGGGCATTCTTCCCCACTTGAAGGCGAGCTTTACGGAAACTCTTTACACATCTCAAAACCGTGTAAGGCAAAGTGGGGTGTAGGTGGGGAACGAGCGCCAAATTGGGACGTTTTTTCAGGCTCAGGTGGGGAATATATTTCATTTATCGGCCAAAAAAATGAGCGAACGGTAAGGGTCTACAAATGGTTTGTCGAAGATGCCCAGCCATACAAGCACAGTGGCAGCGAGAGCGACTTGGGCAAATACAAAGCGGTAGCGCCGTTACCGGTAGGGTCGATGGTAGCTCCCGGTCGCAGAGGCCGCCGATCTCGGGTCTCTAGGCCCGAACTAGTCAAAGTCCCCGCTGGCTCTTTTTTGATGGGGAGCAGTGACGCTGATAAGTTAGCTGACAATCACGAAAAACCCCAACATTGGTTGACCTTGCCCAATTACTGGATCGGCAAGACGCCGCTCACCAATGCACAGTTCCGCCCCTTCGTCGAGGGTGATGGTTACACCAATATTGAATATTGGACAGCGGCAGGTTGGGCCTGGCGGATCAAGGAAAAGATTAGTCAGCCAGCATATTGGGAGGATGCGAAATGGAACGGGGCTAACCAACCCGTTGTCGGGGTCAGTTGGTACGAAGCGGTAGCCTATGTGCGTTGGCTGAGTGCCAAGACCGGCCATCCGTTCCGTTTGCCGAGCGAGGCTGAGTGGGAGAAGGCGGCGCGTGGGCCTGATGGGCGAATCTACCCATGGGGCGATCGCTGGGATGCTAAACGGCTGAATAGTGGAATATTTAGGATCTTCTTTGGTAAGCTCAATCCGGTGGGGCAGTACCCGCGTGGGATCAGCCCCTACCAAGTGCTTGATATGGCTGGCAATGTCTACGAATGGTGTGCAACGAAGCAGGGTAAAACCTATCCTTACAAGCTTGAGGATGAGTGGACGCAGTCTTACTTGGCGGGTGACGCGACCCGTGTGTACCGAGGTAGTAGTTATGGCACAGGTAAACGGGGAGCGCGTGGGGCGGTTCGTGGATTCGACCCCCCGCATTGGTGCTTCCTTGCTCGTGGCATGCGGGTCGCCAGTGATGGTGATGCGCCGCACAGATCCGTTCGCCTGCCTGCAGGTAAACTCGTGTGACGAGACATGGTGATAGGATGTAGCTGCGGGCTACGATTTTGCCGCAGAGGCGCCGCGTGATGGGCAGTCATGAGCATGTTCCGCCCTACGCGGCGCTACCGCCACTCGACAGTCAACGCATTGAGGTGCTGCGCCTCCTTGGACGGCTTGAGTTGATGGATGGGCCAACCCTCTTTCAGACGCTCTACGCAGGGCGCGCCTCGCATACCACGCTCAAACGCGACCTGTTGGAACTCTACCAACACCGCTTGGTCTGGCGCACGACGGCGCCGCCCACGGCGCGTTCGCTGGAACAGGTGAGTAGCGGGCGCACCGGGCGTGTAGGCGGGCGGCGGCGCTACATCTACGGCTTGAGCGACGAGGGGCGCACGCTCCTCGACAGCCTGGGGGTCGAGCCGGACGCTCGCAGCCTCGCTGCGTTGAAGTCACGCGACCCGCGTGGGCGTTACAAGGATGCGAGGGAACCAGGTTCCCTCGCGCACCCTACCCCCCACGGCGCGGGTTGTGCGGGCGGCGAAGCCGCCCGCACAACCCGCCAGAAGGAAATTTTGGAGGGGCGAAGCCCCTCCAAACCTCCCCGCAACCGCAGTAGCCCGACGGGCGGGGTTACTGGCCACCGAGTTTCGCCGCGCCTGGCCCGGCGGCTGGGCGCTCGTCTCGCTGCCCACGAGCCACGCCGCCTTCGACAGCGAATGGGGTGCCCTCTGGGGCGCATACCGCTCACTGAGCGACGGCAGCACGGTCAGCCTGCTCAACGAGTTGCATGTGGGAGCAGACGGCACCCTACAGATGCGGCCTGCGCTCGCTGTGGGCGCAAGTGCGGCCCAAAACCAGCGCTAAAGCGGGGCTAAACCGGGGCCAGCGAGCGGGCGTGGTGGGCGTTGGGACGCGCTTGCGTTGCGGACAAAGAAGGGGGTTGAGGGGAGGAAGGGGGTGGAAATTCTTCCGCTACCCCGGAGTTCAGGCGGGAGTAGCGTTGATCTTTCACCAAAGCCGTGTACCATGAAACCACGCACATGCAGCGATAACACCGATGGGAGGACACCATGCAAGCAACGATTGAATATGAGCAGGCGCTTACCATTGTTCGGCGGCTTGATCGCCCCACGCGGGCGCGCCTCGTGGCGCAGGTAGTGCAAGAGTTGGCGGTCGGGCCGGATGATGCCCGGCGCCGTTCCAATGAGGCATGGGAGCGATTGGCCCAACTGCGTGAAGACTTTGCGCGGATGGGGCCGGTCTCGCCCAGTCCAGCCGAGCAGCTTGAGCTTGATCGCCAACACCGGGCTGATCTCCTTGAAGGTAGGATCAGTGAGTGATGTATACCCTTGATGCCAATATCTTTGGGGTGTGACTGGAATCTGTAGGGCGGTGCCCTACACCCCCGCCGGACAGGGGGAAAATGCGGGGGAACCAGGTTCCCCCGCACCCCCTACCTGCACATTGCGGAGATTGCGGGAGCGTTGAGCCGCACGTTTCGCGATCCGATCCGTGCACGCTTGGAGGTTGACCTCCTGCGGGATCTGCGTCATATCCAGTATATCCCGCTTGATGCGGCCATCACTCAGGAAGCAGCCGAGATCGCTGCGGATCGCGCCTTGCGTGGTGCCGATGCGCTCTACGTGGCGGTGGCGCGTCGCTACGGCTGCGCTCTGGTAACACTTGACCGTGAAGAACGTGAACGCGCCGCGCCAGTGGTACGCACGCTGACGCCCGCCGAGGCGCTGGCTG
>RSAS01000308.1 GCA_003934145.1 Candidatus Viridilinea halotolerans
CCAGCGGGTTTTGGCCTATTTCCATGAACCGTCAAAAAAATAAGCGAACGGTAAGATAGACCTCACAGGTCTTTGAGGTCTTATTTGAAACGTATTGGTCCCATGTCCCCCGTTCTCGGTTCTCGGTGGAGGTAATCGTCACGCTCCAACACGCCTAGGGCGATATGGTATCATTATGCGAAAATCAGGATTGTATAGCCAAAGGGTTGCCCATGGCGCAGATGCCAGCCAAGCGGCGAGCCGCCCTGCGGGCGGAGTTGCTCGCCCTGTTGCATGCCACCGAGGCCGAAGATATCGAAGCGCGCATTGATGAGATGTTAGCCGAAGTGCTTGAGGGTGCGCCCATTATCAGCCCATTGGCGGCGGGTCTGGACGATGAGGACGAAGATCGGCGCATTGTGGTCACGGGGATGGGGCTCATCTCGCCCTTCGGCGTTGGCATCACACGCTTCTGGGATGGGCTGAAGCGTGGGCAGAGTGCGATTGAGCGCATTTCGCGCTTCGATCCTTCCGCCTACCCCTGCCAGATCGCGGGCCAAGTGCCCGATTTTGTGGCCACAGATTTTATGGACGCAAAAGATGCGCGGCGCATGTCGCGCTCGAGCCAGTTTGCCGTGGCCGCCGCCCAAATGGCGGTGGCCAATGCGGGGCTGCGCATCTGCGGCAATAGCGAAGAGATTGGGGTGCTGATTGGCTGCGGCACGAGCGCGATGCCCGACATCGAGCAGGCGGCCACGACGTTGTTGCAGCGCGGCGGCATGAGAATCAGCCCTTTCTTCATTCCGGCGGCGCTGCCGCACATGCCCGCCAGCCAAGTGGCCATCCATTTGGGGCTGCACGGCTACCTGACGGCGATTAGTACGGCATGTTCGGCGGGGGCGCAGGCGCTTGGCGAAGCGGTTGAAGTGATTCGTCGCGGCGATGCCGAGATTATGCTCGCCGGCGGCACCGAAGCGCCGATAACCGCCTTCAGCCTGGGGGCCTTCTGTGTGATGCGGGCACTGAGTAGCCGCGCCAATAGCGAACCGACCACAGCCTCGCGCCCCTTCGATGCGCGCCGCGACGGCTTTGTGCCCGGTGAAGGGGCCGCCATCTTGGTGCTTGAACGCCTCTCGAGCGCCCGACGGCGCGGAGCCACCATTCTAGCCGAAATCGCGGGCTACGCCACCACCACCGACGCCCATCACGTCACCGCCCCCGAACCCGACGGCTACGGCGCCTACCGGGCGATGCGCCGCGCCCTGCACCATGCGCGCCTCGATCCCCAACAGGTTGACTACATCAATGCCCACGCCACCAGCACCCAAGCGGGCGATCTGGCCGAGACGCGGGCGATTAAACAGGCCTTTGGCGAATATGCCTACAGCGTACCGATTAGCTCCAACAAATCGATGATTGGCCACCTCACCGGCGCTGCCGGCGCCGTCGAAGCCGCAGCAACGATCCTCGCGTTGCGCCACAATCTCATTCCGCCCACGATCAACCAAGAGGAACCCGACCCCGCCTGCGATCTCGACTACGTGCCCAACGTCGCCCGCCCGGCCCAACTCCAAGCCGCCATCTCCAACTCATTTGCCTTTGGCGGCGTCAACGCCACATTGGTCTTGCGCAAAGTGTAGGGTCGGGCGGGGGTTTGGGGGCTTGGCCCCCAAAAAACGTCCCTCCGGCGGGGGCTTGGGGGCTTGGCCCCCGAAAAGCATCCGTTCGGCGGGGGTTTGGGGGCTTGGCCCCCGAAAAGCATCCGTTCGGCGGGGGTTTGGGGGCTTGGCCCCCGAAAAGCATCCTTGCGGCGGGGGTTGGGGGCTTGGCCCCCAAAAAGCATCCTTGCGGCAGGGGGTTGGGGGCTTGGCCCCCAAAAAGCATCCGTCCGGCGGGGGCTTGGGGGCTTGGCCCCCAAAAAGTATCCCTCCGGCGGGGCTTGGGGGCTTGGCCCCCAAAAAACAACTATGTGGAACATCATCGGCCACGAGTGGGCCACCAAACAACTTGAGCAGAGCATCGCCAACAACACCGATAGCCACGCCTACCTCTTTAGCGGCATGGCCGGCATCGGCAAAGCGCTGCTGGCGCTGCGTTTTGCCCAGGCGTTGAACTGCGACGAAGCGACGGGTACGCCATGCCTAACCTGCCGCACCTGCCGTCGCATCGAGCGCGGCAACCACCCCGATCTGCGCATCGCGGGCATGGCCAGCCAAGCCGTCGGGCTCAAGGCGGAGGATGCGGCGCGCCAGAAGGAACTCAAGATCGGCACGGTGCGCGAATGGCAGCGCGACATCACGCTGCGCCCCTACGAGGCGCGACGGCGCATCTTCATTCTGCACGATGCCGAACGGCTGAACGAGGAGGCTTCCAATGCCATGCTCAAGACGCTGGAAGAGCCGCCGCCCTACGCGACGCTGATCCTGGTTGCCAACAGCACCGAACTGCTGCCCACAATCGTCTCGCGCTGCCGCGTCTTGCGCCTGCGTCCTCTCCCGCGCCGCCAAGTGGCCGAGGCGCTCGCGGCACACAACGTCAAGCCGGACGATGCGGCCATGCTCGCCGCCTGGAGCGGCGGGCGCATCGGCTGGGCGCTGCAACTGGTCGCGCAACCCGAAGCGGTCGCCCGCCGCGACGAGCAACTCGATGCGCTCTTGGCCCTGCAGAGTGACGGCATCAGCGCCGGCATGCGTTGGGCCGAACAACGCGCCAAAGAGTATCGCAGCGGCGAACAAGAGAGCGTCTTCGCCTGGCTGGAACTCTGGCAAGGCTGGTGGCGCGACCTGCTGCTCACCGCCGCCGGTTGCCCCGACGGCATCGTAAACATTGATCGCCGCGATCAACTCGTGCAACTCGCCCGAGGTCAGAGCCTCGCCCAAATTCACGCCATGGCTATGCGCATCGGTCAAGCCGCGCAGCAACTCCGCGAGAATGGCAACCCTCAACTTGTGCTGGAGCATGTCGTGTTGCAGGTGGCGACGGCACGGTGATAGAATTATTGAAGTAAGGATGTTCCTCCTAATTTATGCGGTGTAACCGAAGTTGATACGGCTGGTGAACTAACGATTGACCATCACCATCCACCAGGCAGAGGTGGCTCACCTGATCATGCCGATAATTTAGTCTACTGCTGTTCACGTTGCAATCTCTACAAATCGGATTATTGGCCGCGCAATGCCGGAGATCTTCACCTCACTAGAAGAGCAACAAAAATTGCTTGAAAAGCAACGAGAAATAGTAACTATTTTGCTTAAAAAATGACAGGATCATCCCCCATGTCCACCTCCCCCAACCAGACCGACCGCCTCCGCGCCAACCTGCGCGCCTTGGGTATCGCTGTGCATGACGATGATCTGGAGGGGATTGCCGCGCTCGGCTTTCTCAAGCGGGTGGCTGATGTGGAGCGCATTTTGGCGGCGACGCCGCCCACGACGCTGCCCGACTATCTTGATGCAGCGAGTCTGCCGCCGGCGCCGCCAAGCGCAACGACGGCAGCGGTTTGGCCCGCTAATCCGCCCGATGATACGCTGCTCGGCGTGGCGGCCCAGTTGCGCACGGGCGCAGTGACGCCGCTTGCGCTGACGGAGGCCGCGTTGGAACGCCTGACGGCGCTTGATCCCAAGCTCAACGCCTTTCAGTTGGTGACGGCGGATGGCGCACGGGTTGATGCGCAACGCGCCACCGATGAGTTGGCGGCGGGCGCGTGGCGTGGGCCGTTGCACGGCGTTCCCGTGGCGATCAAGGATCTCTTCGCTGTGGCAGGGCTGCCCACCAGCGCTGGCTCGCGCATCTGCGCCGACCAGGTCGCCACCGAGGATGCCACGCTGGTGGCTCGCCTGCGTGCGGCGGGCGCGGTGATCATTGGCAAGACGCGCCTCTCGGAGTTTGCCTACTCGCCCGGCTCGAACAATCCCCACTATGGCCCCGTCGCCAATCCCTACGATCTCACACGCGACACGGGCGGTTCTAGCAGCGGCTCGGCGGCAGCCGTCGCGACCCAGATTGTCTACACGGCCCTGGGCACCGACACAGGTTGCTCCATTCGCATCCCGGCAGCCTTTTGCGGCCTTGTTGGCCTAAAGCCCACCTGGGGGCGCACCAGTCTCGCGGGGGCCGTGACCCTCGCCTGGTCGCTCGATCACGGTGGCGCGTTGGTGCGTAACGTCGCCGACGCGGCGCTCATGCTAAGCATCCTGGCTGGCCCCGATCCGCGTGACGGGCGCACGCTGCGCGCTGCCGCCGCGCCCTTCGCCGTCGGCGATCTCACGGCGGGCGTGCAGGGGTTGCGCGTCGGCCTATTGCGCAGCGACGGCTCCGGGCAGCCAATGGCGGGCGGCGAGCAACTCGAGGCTGCCCGCCAAGCCGCTGTGGCGCTGGCCAACGCCGGGGCGACGGTGGTCGAAATCGACATGCCCCAACTCGACAGCCTGCGCGTGCTTGGCGCAGCCATTGCGGGCATGGAAGCGGTGGCCTTCCACCTGCCCTGGATGCAGACCCGTCTCGACGACTATGGGGCCTTCATGCGCCAGCGGCTGTTGGCGGGCTGCATCTACGAAGCTGGTGCCTTCATCCGCGTCCAGCAGGCGCGGGCGGCGCTGCGCCAATCCGCCGCCACGCTCCTCACTCAGGTGGATCTGCTCATTGGCCCGATTCATCCTGGCCCCGTGCCCGCCTTGGGCGTCCCGGCCAACAACGGCCTTGCCATTCCCATCAACTGTTTGGGCTGGCCCGCCTTGACCCTGCCGATTATGCTTGGTGCTGATGGCCTGCCGCTTGCAGCACACCTCATTGCTGGCCCATGGCAAGAGGCGCTGCTTTTGCGCGCCGCCTATGTGGTGGAACAGGCACAGGGAAGGTTTACAAATCCCCTGGTTTAGGGTATTGTTCCCCTCACACAGATGCAAGCGTAGTTAAAAGGAGACCGAGCCCATGCGTAAATTTCAGCCCATCTACCTGATCGTGGCGGCCCTGCTGCTCGCCATGCTGCTCAGCGCCTGTGGCGGTGCCACCACCACCACCACCACCACCGCACCCGGTGCGCAGGCACCCGCCGCCACCGAAGTGCCCGTGCCGCCCACCGCGACCCCCGAGCCGGTCGAAGGCCCCGAAGATCGGGTGAAGGGCTTCTTCGCCACGCTCTCCGAAGCCTTTAACGATCCCGACCTCAGCGACGAGACGCGCCGCGTCGAGTTGGCTACGCAGCTTGCAGGCTTTGCTGAGCCTGCCGAGCAGGATGCATTGCGCGATGAATTGATGACAACCCTCGCCGAGTACGGCGAAACCGACTTTGGGGCCATGTTTGGCGAAGAGAACATGGATGTGCGCCTCGAAGTCAAGTTCCTCATCACCGAGACTCGTTTGGTCGAGGAGAGTGGTGATAGCGCCAAGGTTGAGGTGCTTGATGGTATCATCTCGACTCAACTGGTTGGTGCCGATGCGGATAAGCTGGGCGAAATGGCGGCAATGATCAACCAAGAGTCTTCGATTGGCGAATTCTTTGGCGAAGAAGATGACGACCGCATTGTCGAACTGAAGCGTATTGATGGCGTTTGGTACTTTGTAGATACTGGCGATTTTGGCCTTTAGGTTTTGTGGGAGGATGCGGAGGGCTACGCCCTCCGCTTGTAGGGGGAGGGGTGTGCGCGGGAACCGGGTTCCCGCGCACACCCCTCCCCCTATTTTTACCTCAGACACAATACACGCGCTCCACCAGCGCCAGCGCCGCTGCGCCGCGCGCCAGATCAAGCTCGCTACGTGCGGTAGCCTCACGCGCATGGTGCGGGCTACGGGCAGCACGTTCGCCGAGCATGCGCCGTTCGCCGACAGCGAAGGCGGCGAAGGTGCGGCGCAGCAGCGGCAGCGCCGCGTTGAAGGCCGGGACGTCGAGGCCGCTGAGCCAAGAGTCGGTGAGTTGCCACAATTTTTCGTCGTGCAGCAGAAGCACGCCACTGCCGCGCAGCATGCCTTCGATCCAGGCGGCGGCGGCGGCGGGGGCGGCGGCGGGCGCAAGGGCGAGGCTCATGCGGCGCACGGCTTCGTCGGCATCAAGTTGGCCGGCGTCGAGCAGGATGCGACAACAGCGCCCCGCCACGAGGCCATGCACGCCGGGCGCGGCGGCGACGCGGGCAAGCGCCGCCAGCCACGTTTCGCGCTGCGCCGCCTGATCGAGCGTCGTCAACGCCGCGTCGGCAGCCATGATGCGGCCCAGCATCGCTTCTGCCGCTTCATCATCGAGGCTGGCGCAGGCGTAGGACAGCCCGATGCAGATGCGCGCCACCATGCCTTCAATCACCTGCGCAATCAGGCTTGTGTCGAGTTCGCGGACGCTACCGTAGCGCAGGCTGGCTATCAGGCTGCTGCGTGTCTGGCGGTCTTCTACCGTGAGCGCATCGATCAATTCGGCAGCATCGCCGCTGCACGCCGCCTGGGCCTGCAAACGATCCATCAGCGGCCCCAGTGCCTCCGGTAACTCCGCAGAGAGCGCCTGGTTGACGAGTGCCACCAAGCCGGGCAGATGCTCTTCCGCCTGCGCCCGCTCCAGCGTGCGGGCGGCGGCGGCGGCGGCGACGCTGGTGCCCCACATGCTGGCTTCAATCAGCGCCACATCAAATTCGGGTGCCCACGCAATGCGCCATGTCTCGCGGAAGGTGCCCTTGCCCCCACTCGCGCCCAGTTGGCCCCAGGGAATGGCGAGCAGATTGAGGCGGCGCAGCAGCGTACTGCGCTCGCGCTCGTTGGGCTTGCGCAGATCAAGTTCCAGATCGCGCCAGTCGGCGCTCGGTTGCAGGCGCAAACGGCGCTGTTCGCGGCGCAAATCTTGTTGCAACGGCACCGCTGGCGTTGCGTCAGGGACACGACCGAGCCGTTCGGCAATGATCAGCCGCTCCTGGATCAGATCCATAGGTGCCGTCGTGCCAAAACAGAAGACCGCCTGGCTCGCCTCTTCCAGTTCAGGCAATCCCGGCAGCGGACGTTCACGCAGGGCGGCCAACGTCTCAGCCAGACGCACCGCCTCGATCACATGGGCCGCTGAAGCATCCATGCCCGCGTCGCGCAGCAACTGGGCCACCCGCGCCATCCAGTGGATCGTCACCTGCGTGGGGCTCGCCTGGCGCTCACCCATCGCCCAAAGATGCTCGTACCAACCGGGCGCAGTGATACCCGCGCCGTAACCACTGGCAAAACTGAGCCGCCCGTAGCTCCACGGGGCGAGTGTGGCGACCGTCTTAAGCTTAGGCAGCCCCTTGAGCAATTGTTCATCAGCCTTGGCGTTGCGCAGATCCACCAGCGCCGGAGCGTGCCACGCGCCACAGACGATGGCGATGCGCTGGAAGCCCTCACGCTGCGCGGCGCGGATCGTTTTACGCATCCAGGCCTCACGCAGCGCCTCACGCTGATCCACGGGATGCGTTTCGCCCTCACGCAGCGCCGTCATCGCCTCAAGCACAGCCGCAAAGAGATCATCGGCAGCGCGCCGCTGTTCCACCAACTCCTCCCACCAGCGCTCGCCATCACTGTAGCCCGCAGCAGCCGCCAAAGCCCCCAGCGGATCTTGGGCAGGGGACGCGGGAGGCGGGGAGGCGGATGGGGGAGGCGGGGAGGCGGAAAAATCCTCGCCACCAGAAGCTGCTCCCTGTTCTCTGTTCTCTGTTCTCTGTTCTCTGTTCTCTGCTCCCTGTTCTCTGTTCTCTGCTCCCTGTTCTCTGTTCTCTGTTCTCTGTTCCCTGTTCTCTGCTCCCTGTTCTCTGTTCTCTGTTCTCTGTTCTCTGTTCTCTGCTCCCTGTTCTCTGTTCTCCTCCAGCGCTAGTTGATGAAACTGCGGCAGATCCATACAACGCACCGCAATCGTATGCTCCAGCGCATAACCAATAGCCTGAAATTCGGGCGAAAACTGAGCCAAGGGATAAAAGACCGCCTGGCGGGGCTGATCGGCCACATAGACAAGCAGCGCCACCGGCGGCTTCAGATCGGGATGGGCCAAAAGCGGCAAGAGGGCATCGGCATCGGGCGGCCCCTCCACCAGCAGCAGATCGGGCTGAAGCTGCGCCAGAGCCAGGCGTAGACTGCGCGCCGAGCCGGGGCCGTGGTGGCGGATGCCAAAGATATGGATGGTGCTCGTGTTCATAGGCGGCGTAAAATCAGATCTTTTTGTTCAATGCGGGTGCTTCAATGAGGATGCGCGGGAACCTGGTTCCCGCGCGCACCCTTCCCACACCATCTGCATTACCACAATGGTCATGTCGTCGTGGGTGGGTAGGCCCGCGCTGAAGGCGTGTACTTCGGTGATGATGTGCTCGATGAGTTCGTTGGGGGCTTTGTCGCCATAGCACTGCAGGATCGCTTCGAGACGCTCAAAGCCAAAAAGCTCGCGCTGGCCGTTGTGGGCTTCGATGATGCCGTCGGTGTAGAAGATGATGGTATCGCCGGGAAGCAGATCGAGTTCGATTTGGGCATATTCGATCAGGGGATCGATGCCGAGCGGCATAGCGGGCGGGCTTTCGAGGAAGCTGACGCTGCCGTCGGCACGCCGCAGCATGGGGCTGAGTTGGCCCGCTGAGGCGAAGGCCAAACGACGCTGGGTGGTGTCTACCAGGGCGTAACTCAGCGCAACAAAGCTGTTGTGCGGAATATCTTCGACGAGCCAGCGGTTGATTTCGCCCAAGGTGACCCAGGGAATTTCGTGGTTGCGCACTTCGCTGCGCGTGATCGAGCGGGCGGCGGCCATGAGCATGGCGGCGGGAATCGATTTGCCGCTGACATCGCCGACAATGACCCCCAGGCGCGGCCCTATGTCTACAAGATCGTAAAAGTCGCCGCCGGTTTCGCGGGCGGGGAGGCAGCGGGCGGCGATGCGCAGGCCCGGCAGGTTGGGCAGCGTGCGCGGGAAGAGGTTGGCCTGGATGCGCCGGGCGATCTCTAGCTCCTGCTCGACGCGGGTGACCGACTCTTGGTAGAGGCGTGCGTTCTCGATGGCGAGCGCGGCGTGGTTGGCAAAACTGCCTGCCACTTCGATGTCACGCTCGCGGAAGCGCCGCTTCAGTGGCGGCAGCGCATCGGGGCCGGTTTGGGCAGGCATACGCACATCAATGTTCAGCACACCCAATACGCGGTCACGGGCGATCAAGGGGACGCCGAGCCAAGCCCAGATGGTGGCGGCGGTGGGCAGGCGCATCCAGGCTGGCCCAGCCTCGCCGCGCACGTAGAGCAGCGGCTTGCGCTGACGGGCAACCTCACCGGCGGCGCTACCCTCAAGCGGCAGGCTCACGCCACGCGCACCC
>RSAS01000883.1 GCA_003934145.1 Candidatus Viridilinea halotolerans
AGGACGCGGGGATGCGGGGATGCGAGGACGCGGGGATGCGAGGATGCGGGGGTGCGAGGGTGCGGGGATGCGGGGGGGCGCCGCCTCACGCCTCACGCCTCACACATCCCCGCCTCTCAGATCACACCAACGGCGCGAGGCGTGCCACTTCGGCCCGCCATTGGGCGATGCGGGCGCTGTTGCCATTCTCTTCGCCAAAACGGGCCAGTTGGTGCTTCTTCTGCGCGAGGTTCGCACAGGCGTTATAGAAGTGGCGCGCGTCGCGTCCGCGCATGCGTGCCCGCGTCTGGCCCATAATTGAACTGGCGGTGCGATACTGCGCTTCGCTCAGGATGCCCATAGCCACCTCGTCGCGCAGTTGCTCTTGCATCCAGCGCTGCTCGCGCCAAATTGCCCAGAGTACCACCACAAGCGCCACCAACCAACTGAACCAATCCACCAGCAGCAGCGCCACAAAGCCGCTCAGCCCCGCTGCACTCACGAGAAAGACGGCCATTGAGTTGTGCAGCGCATGCAAAAAGATGGCGACGACCAAGCCGAGCAGCGGAAAGAAGAACTTGCCGATCGGGTTGCGGGTGAGCCGCGCCGCTGCTAGGCCAATCCCAATGAAGGCAGAATAGACCGCGTGTCCCCAGCCGCCCAGAATCACGCGCAGAAAAAAGAGAACGAACATCTCGTCATAGCCGCCATCCTGGTAGCCCAAGAAGTAGAGGTAGAGGACATTCTCGGTGGCAGCAAAGCCCAACGCGGTAATTGCCGCATAGACCATGCCATCAAGAATCGAATCAAATTCGTGAGGGAAGATCAAAAAGATCAACGCCACCGCCAAACCTTTGAGAATCTCCTCCACAATCGGGGCAAGAATCGTCGTGCCTGCAATATCGGCGGCCACATCGCCCACCAACAGGCCGATGCCCAATTGCAACACCGAGGTCCAGATGATCGCCCCCAGCGTGGACACCACCGCGCCCCAAATGAACGCCCCGACCAACAGTCGCATTGGCTCCTTCTCGAAACGATCCAGCCAATAGACGATCGCGGCGTACACGAAGGCCGGGATGAAACTCAGGGCGACGGCAAGGAAAAAGGCCATTTAGAGTACCCCCTTGGTGCTGGGAATGCTATCGGCTTGACGCGGATCGAGGCGTGTGGCGGTATCGAGCGCTCGCCCCAACGCCTTGAAAATCGCCTCCACCTTATGGTGATCGTTGCGCCCATAGAGGACCTGCGCATGCAGGTTCAAACGCCCCTGAAGGGCAATGCTCTCCAAGAGGTGAAAGATCAGATCGGTACCCAACATCCCCACCCGTGGCGTCACAAACTCGGCCTGCACGACACAGTAAGGCCGTCCGCCTAGATCAACCGCCACCAGCGCCAAGGCCTCGTCCATCGGTACAAAGCTATGGGCGGTGCGTACAATCCCCCGTCGTTCCCCCAACGCATCGTCAAGGGCGCGCCCCAAACAGATGCAAACATCTTCGGCGGTATGATGTTCATCCACATGCAGATCGCCGTGAGCCTGCACTTTCAGATCGAATAGCCCATGGCGTGCCCATAAGGTCAACATATGATCGAGAAAACCGATGCCGGTATTCACCGCCGCCTGACCGTTGCCATCCACCTTGAGGTGCAGTTCGATGCTGGTTTCACCCGTGGTGCGGGTAATGCTTGCGTGGCGCATGGTTTCACCTTGGAATTGGGAATTTTCTTGGGGGCTTCGCCCCCACGCCCCCGCCGGACGGGTCTGTTTTCGGGGGCTTCGCCCCCACGCCCCCGCCGGACGGGGCGCTTCTTTGGGGGCTTCGCCCCCACGCCCCCGCCAGACGGGTCTGTTTTCGGGGGCTTCGCCCCCACGCCCCCGCCGGACGGGTCTGTTTTCGGGGGCTTCGCCCCCA
>RSAS01000934.1 GCA_003934145.1 Candidatus Viridilinea halotolerans
GGTTCAGGATTCAGGGTTCAGGGGGCTGCACTCGACACTCGACACTCGTCACTCGACACTCGTCACTCGTCACTCGTCACTCGTCACTCGTCACTCGTCACTCGTCACTCGTCACTGGGATTACACATCGTCGGCGAGCACCTGAGCCAGCGCAAAGGGGAAGACTGGCCCACTACCAGCCTCACGCAGCAGCGCCGCGAGCAGCGTGAAGGTCCAGCGCGAGTCAACGATGTCGTCAACGAGGAGGAGCGGCCCAGCTAAACGGGAATCTTGCTTAATCGTGAACGCGCCAGCAAGGTTGTGGGCCTGCTGATAGCTATTGCACATCGTCTTTTGCGACGCGGTTGGGCGTATGCGTTGCACTACAGCGAGGAATGGTAGGCCGAGGGCTTGGGCGAGGCGTTGGGCAAAATCAGCAACTAAGCGGGGGTGACGTTGCGAAGGAACGCATGTAACCCAAGTTGGCATCGGGCTAGGTCGCCAACGTTGCAGAATCAGTCCTGCGGCAGCCTGCACCAACTCATCGGCAAATCTGCCATCGCGCTGCTTGCCCTGGCGGACGAGTTCGCCCCAACCCGCATCACCCCAGAGGCAGAGCGCCCGCCCTTCTGCTGCCTGAAGTTTGGCTGGTAGGTTGCCCCTCCAGCCGTGTGCGGCCAGCAGTGCATCACCGGGCCACTGTTTGCGCGGCTCAATGGGCTGATCGAGGCGCTGTAGAAATTCGGCTGCCCGCACAGCCATCGCTACCGTATAGTCTGTCGGCACGAGTGGTGCGCCGATACAATTGGCACAGCGGCCACACTCAGCTACGGCAGGATCATCGAGTTCATGGCCAAGAAAGCGCATCAGGCACTCATGGGTGTGAAGATAGTCACGCATGCGTTGCTGCTCAGTGCGGCGTAGTTGCGTAATGCGTTGGATGCGCTCCTGATCAGGTTGATAGTTGATCGGATTAAGAAACCAGCGCCCCTGCTGTTGGCTCACTGGCGAGGGCGTCTCGACCGAAAGGAGCTTGAGGACGTGCGTAATGTGCGAACGGCGTAGATTCAGACGCTGCTCAAGATCGCGTATGGTCAATCCGTGGTCTGCCAGTTCGAGTGCCGCCAGTACTTCTGCAGTGTGTGTATCGGGTGGAAACGCCGTCTTAATGAAATAGTCAAGGATTTCGTCGTCATCATCGCCGCTCAACATAATCCCGTAGGCATGCGTGATCGCACGGCCAGCGCGGCCAACTTGCTGGTAGTAGTGGACAACCGAGCCGGGGCGGTGGAAGTGGATGACGAAGCCGAGATCGGGCTTATCGAAGCCCATGCCCAGCGACGAGGTTGCCACTAGCGCCTTGAGTTGGTTGCCGAGCAACTGCGCTTCAAGGGCTACACGCTCTTCGTTTGCTATGTCCGAATGGTAGGCCGCAGCCAGTATGCCATGCATCTGCAGCCATGTGGCAATATGCTCAGCATCCTTCTTCGTGAGCGCATAAATGATTCCGCTCCCGGCAAGCTTGGGCAACTGCTCAGCAAGCCATGCGAGCCGTGCGGCTTGGCTCGGCAGGTGGATATTCTGCAGCGCGAGGCTCGTTCTTGTCAGCGGCCCGCGGATCACCTGCACCCCCGCGCCGATCTGGGCAGCAACATCGCACACGACCCGATCATTGGCGGTTGCGGTGGTAGCAACGATCGGGATATTCCTTGGCAGAGCCTGGATGACACGTACAATCCGCCGGTAGTCGGGGCGAAAGTCGTGGCCCCAGTCAGAAATGCAGTGGGCCTCATCAACAACAAAGAGGCCAATGCTGGCAGCAATCGGCAGCAGGTAGTTTTCACGAAAGGTCTCGTTCGCTAAACGTTCCGGTGAGATGAGCAGAAGATCGATCTGATCAGCAAGGAGGCGTG
>RSAS01000041.1 GCA_003934145.1 Candidatus Viridilinea halotolerans
GGGTCAGGGGTCAGGGGTCAGGGGTCAGGGGTCAGGGGTCAGGGGGCGGGGGGGGGAGGGCTGGCGTTCCCATGCGCTGCCCGCAGAGAGTGATGAACATGCCTCAACCGCCTCATCGCTTCACGCATCCCCTCCTCTCCCCTCCGCGCCTCCCGCCTCCCGCCTCCCGCGTCTTCGCCTCACGCCTCTCGCATCCCTGCTCCTCTACGGCTTGCTCTGGCTCTGTTGCTACCGCATGGCGCTGCCCTTCTACCCTTACCCGTTGCGCAGTCTGCCGCTCTGGGTGGTGGGTGGTTTGGGTGCATGGCTGTTGCTACGCGACGGGCCGAGCTTGGTGGCGCGGCGGAGGTGGCTGGTGGGCGGTGCTGCCGCCGGGGTGTTGATAGCAGCTTGGGCGGTGTTGACGCTGCTTAAGGCGCAGGCCCATGTGACCCTCTCGCGGCCTGGGGTGGAGAACGATTTTCGTGCGTTTGCCAGCCGCGAGACGTTGGCGCAGATCTTGAGTGCCGATGGCTTTTACCATTTGGGCTACCCGCTGCTGCTCTGGCTAGGGCGGCCTTGGTTTGCCGATAATCCGTTTCTGGCGGCCCAGGGCATTGCGCTGCTCGCGGGGGTGATCTTTCTTGCGGGGGGCTACTGGTTGGCGCGTACGCTGCTACCGCCTGGCCCCGCGCTGCTGGCACTGCTCATGTTGGCGCTGAACGGATTCGTGGCGCAGTATGGGCTTTATGTGGGCAGCGATATGCCCTTTGCCGCCGTTATGACCATGGCGGTCGCGGCGCTGATTGCGGCGTTGCATGCGCCACTGGCTACGCGGCGTTCGTGGTTGCTCGTAGCCAGCGCCGGCTTCTGCGGCGGGTTGGCCTTCTTATTGCGCCATCCGGGGCTGCTGTTGCTGCCGTGGGGCATTGTGGCACTTGGCCTTGCCCAGCGCCCACGCAAGGAACTGGTGGTCTATGCGCTCGCCTTTTTGCTCGCCGTTGCGCCGCAGATCGCCGTGAATCTCGTCCACACCGGCCAGCCGCTCTACAGCCAGCAGGCCAAAAATGTCTGGCTGGCGGTCTATGGCAATACCGACTGGACGCGTTGGGACGAGGTGCCCAACACGATCGGCTTGGGCGAGGTGGTGCTACGCGATCCCGCTCGCTTCGTGGAGAATTGGGGGCGCAATCTGGTGGCCTTTCTGGGTAGTGGATCTGAAGATACAAGTGAATTTGGGCGGGCGATTCAGTTGCGTATGCTTGGCTTCCCGGCCAACTGGCTTGCGCTCAGCGGCCTGTTAGCCTGGATCTGGTTGCTACTACGCCGCCAGATCCACGGGCCAACGGCAACGAGTCTTGTGGCGCTGTTGCTACTGCTTGCCACGTACGTTGCGGCGGTGAGCAGCGGCTTCATTCTGCAACGCTTCTTTTTGCCCCTTGTGCCGATCTACGCCGCAGCGGCGGCGTGGATGGTCTGGTGGGGAAGGGCATCTTTGCTGCGCACGCCACGGGTGGGTTATGGGGATGCCCAGGATGGCCCTCACCCTCTGCCCCCCCTTCGGCAAGCGGTTCCTGAGCTTGTCGAAGGGCAGGGCAGCGCCTCTCCCACGTTGTGGGAGAGGGGGCGAAGATGGCGAGATGGTTGGCGTTCCAATGCGGCTCCGACGACGTTTGAGGGCAGTGCTGTTCCGATAGGGGAAGAGCGGAAGGGCGGCGAGCAAATTCATGCCGATCACCACGGGATGCCGGGTGGGGATGCGCCGGATGACACTCCCGCGTCCCCGTCTCCCGCGTCCCCGCCTCCCGCGTCTCCGTCTCCCGCGTCCTCGCCTCCCGCGTCCCCGCCTCCCGCGTCCCCGCCTCCCGCGTCCCCGCCCCCCGCGTCCCCGCCTCCCGCGTCCTCGCCTCCC
>RSAS01000365.1:0-2652 GCA_003934145.1 Candidatus Viridilinea halotolerans
ATCTCAAAAAAGAATCACATATAGTAAAAATATCAAAACACACTGATATTTATAAAAAATTGCTATACTAGTTGTAACCCGAAACTACTACCCCCCAACAACACGAGGAGGCGGGATGGCCGAACAAGTTCAAGCTAGGAATGAAGCCCGTATGCTAGGTGGAAAGCAGGAAAAGTCCATCGATCTACGCAAGCCACCCCGCAGGGGTGAGACGATCATTCAGACGCTGCTCTTCATCTGTGGCTTTATCTCTATTTTCACGACAGTCGGCATTGTTTATGTACTCGGTCAGGAGTCGTTGCGCTTCTTTGCTAGCGACGAGGTAAGCCTGGTCGAGTTTTTTACGAATACGATCTGGCAGCCGGTGATCGGTGAGTTTGGCATCATTCCGCTGGTCAACTCGACCATGATGGTGACGATTATTGCCTTGGTGGTGGCGACGCCGCTCGGCTTGGCGATGGCGATCTATATGTCCGAGTATGCCTCGGAGCGGGTGCGCGCCGTTCTCAAGCCGGGGATTGAGTTGCTGGCCGGTATTCCTACGGTGGTCTACGGCTTCTTTGCCCTTACCTTCGTGACCCCGCTGCTGCGCGATCTCTTCGGACGCGATGTGGTGCAGATCTACAACGTGCTGTCGGCGGGGCTCGTCGTGGGCATCCTGGTTACGCCGATCATTGCCACATTGAGCGAAGATGCGCTGAGCGCGGTGCCGAGCGGTTTGCGCCAGGCGAGCTTTGGCTTGGGCGCGACCAAATGGGAGACGGCGATCAATATCGTTGTCCCCGCCGCCTTCTCGGGCATCGTCGCCGCCGTGATTGTGGCGATGTCGCGGGCGATTGGCGAGACGATGGTGGTGGCGCTGGCCGCCGGCGCAAGCCCCGCCTTTACCTTTAATCCCTTTATGCCCGCCGAGACAATGACCGGCCACATTGCGCGCATCTCCGGTGGCGATCTGAGCTACAACACGATTGACTACAACAGCATCTTCGCCATTGGGTTGGTGCTCTTCTTCATCACGCTGACGCTTAATGTCATGAGCCGGGCGATTGTGCGCCGCTTCCGCGAGGTCTACGAATAACATGAGTACCACCCCTACCCCCGCTGCACGCTCGGCTGGCCAGTTGCCCGAAGGCGCAGCGGTGCAACAGAACGTGACCAAGCGCCAGTTTCAGGGCAAAATCTGGCAAGGTGCGCTGATCGCCAGTACGTTTGTCGCCTTCGTCATCCTCGCCCTCTTGGCCTGGAACATCATGAACGACGCCTTTGGCGGCATCGCCGTCCAAGAGGTGGTTGAGATTGAGACACTGACCGGCGGCCCTGATCTTGAGGAACTCAGCCAGAGTGAACTGGTGACCCTCCTCGAAGCCAACCTGCGCTCGCGTGTCCTTAACAACCTCAACCGCGAACAGCCCTTGGCCGAACGCGATGCCGAGAACCTGATCGAGATTGTCTTGCTCGAGATTGTCAAGCCAGAAGTGGTGAATACCTACAATCTGGCGGAGTACCTCTTCGAGTACGAGCGTATCACGGCGGAACTAGCAGAGAGCCACCCGCGCGCCGAGATTGAGTTTAGGAGTTGGCTGAGTAGCGACTTCCTCTTCAAACCGATGTCGAGCAATCCGGTGATGGCGGGGGTACGCACCGCGCTGCTGGGTACGCTCTGGCTGCTGTTCCTCACCATCGCCATCTCCTTCCCGCTGGGGCTTGGCGCAGCCATTTACCTCGAAGAGTACCAGAGCGACAAGCCCTTCGACGAGCGTAACCCGGTGGGGCGCATGGCCAACGCCTTCATCCTGCGCACGACGGGTCTTATTAGCACCAACATCTACAACCTCTCCGGCGTACCCTCGATCATCTACGGTATGCTGGGCCTCGCCATTTTCGTGCGCGCCCTCGAAACCTTCACCAGCGGCAGTTTTATTGGCGCTTCGGGCGATGCCACCGCCAACGGGCGCACGGTCATTGCAGCGGCGCTTACGATGTCGCTGCTGGTGCTGCCAGTGGTAATCATCTCGTCGCAAGAGGCGATCAAGGCGGTACCTAGTTCGATGCGCCAAGCCAGTTACGGCCTAGGGGCCACCAAGTGGCAGACCATCTGGCGCATTGTATTGCCCAACGCCCTCCCTGGCATCCTCACCGGCACCATTCTTGCCATTTCGCGCGCCATCGGCGAAACCGCACCGCTGATCGTCGTCGGTGCCTCCACCTTCATCGTCACCGATCCAACCGGCCCCTTCTCGAAGTTCACCGTGCTACCCATCCAGATCTACAACTGGACGGCCCGGCCCCAAGATGAATTTCGCGCCATCGCGGCGGCGGCGATCATTGTGTTGCTGATTTTGTTGCTCTCGATGAACGCCACGGCGATTATTTTGCGCAACTACTTGCGCTCGAAGCGCGTGGTGTAGTTCTGTGGGGGAACCAAGTTCCCCCACGCCCCCTTGGAGATCGCTGGGGGAACCAAGTTCCCCCACGCCCCCTTGGAGATCGCTGGGGGAACCAAGTTCCCCCACGCCCCCTTGGAGATCGCTGGGGGAACCAAGTTCCCCCACGCCCCCTTGGGGGAACCAAGTTCCCCACGCCCCGTTGGAGATCGCTGGGGGAACCAAGTTCCCCCACGCCCCCTTGGAGATCGCTGGGGGAACCAAGTTC
>RSAS01000365.1:2752-9182 GCA_003934145.1 Candidatus Viridilinea halotolerans
TGGGGGAACCAAGTTCCCCCACGCCCCCTTGGGGGAACCAAGTTCCCCACGCCCCCTTGGGGGAACCGGGTTTCCCCACGCCCCCTTTGGGGGAACTCGGCTTCGCCGCATCCTGCTAGGGGTACGGGGAAACCGGGTTCCCCCACGCCCCCTAGCAGGGGTATGGGGAAACCTGGTTTCCCCATGAATTACAAGGAGAATTTATGAGTGTCACCAACGATAAATACGCCATCGAGGCGCGCAACATGGACATCTACTACAGTGCTTTTCGCGCCGTCAAGGGCGTTAATCTGGGGATTGAGCGCAACCGCATCACCGCGCTGATCGGGCCTTCGGGCTGCGGTAAGAGTACGGTGTTGCGTTCGTTCAACCGCATGAATGACTTGGTGGCGGGGGCGCGCACTGAAGGCGAAGTGCTCTACCGCGGCCAAAATCTCTATGCGCCCGATGTGGACGCGGTGCAGGTGCGCCGCAATATTGGCATGGTCTTCCAGAAGCCCAATCCCTTCCCCAAGAGTATCTACGACAACATTGCTTACGGGCCGCGCATCAATGGCTGGCGCGGCACTAGTGCCGAGATGGACGAACTGGTCGAGCGGGCGCTGCGCGGTGCGGCACTTTGGGAAGAGGTGAAGGACGATCTGAAGAAGAGCGGCTTGGCCATTTCGGGCGGTCAGCAGCAGCGTCTCTGCATCGCCCGCGCCCTTGCGGTCGAGCCCGAGGTCATCCTGATGGACGAACCCTGTTCGGCGCTCGATCCTATTTCGACGCTCAAGATCGAAGAGTTGATGTTCGAGCTACGTCAGAACTATACGATCTGTATCGTCACCCACAATATGCAGCAGGCTAGCCGTGCCTCCGACTACACCGCCTTCTTCCTGATGGACAAGGAAGATCGTGCCGGGCAGATGGTTGAGTATGGCCCGACCGAGCAGATCTTCCAGCGCCCAAATGATGAGCGCACCGAGCAGTATATTTCGGGGCGTTTTGGGTAGACTTTCCGTACTCTATTGTAAGAGGCTGTCTGAAAAGGCTATGGTTTGGCGTTGGAGTGCCGGCTTCAGCCGGCTTCAGCCGGCTAAAGCCGGCACTCCAGCGTGTGCCCCCGGCTTTTCAGGCAGCCTCTAAGGACTGGTTTTATGCTGAAGCAGGCAACATGGCGTTGGGCCGGGTTGGTATTGCTGCTGATCCTCTTGGTTGGTTGCGGCGGGCCGAGTGCGCCGGAGGCGGTAGCGCCCACACCGAGCCTCTTGGGTAGTGACGGCTTGGCGCTGGTTGATCCGGCTACGGTCAGTGGAGGGATTGAGATCACCGGCTCCTCGACGGTCTATCCGCTGACGGCGCGTATGGCCGAGGATTTTGCCGCCGATGGTTCATCAGCCCAAATCGATATTAAGATCACCGGCACGGGTGGTGGTCTGCGCAGTTTTTGCAATGGCGATCCGTTTGAACTGATCAATGCCAGCCGCATGATCAATGAGGAGGAGATCTCCGCCTGCCGTGCGCAGGGACGCGAGCCGGTCGGGTTTCAGGTCGGTATTGACGCGCTCGCCGTGGTGGTCAACCCGGCCAATCGTTTCGTTGATGCCTTGAATTACGCGCAACTTGCGGCGATCTTTTCGGGTCAGGCGCAGACCTGGGCCGACCTCGATCCCACGTTCCCCGCCGAGCCGATTGCCATTTACAGCCCGGGGGTGGATAGCGGCACCTTTGATTACTTTGTGGAGGCGATTCTCGACGGTGAGAGCAGCCAACTGCTTGATCTGCCTGGCGCATTGTTGAGCGAAGACGATCTAGAGTTGGTGCAGGGTATCGAAGAGAACGCCAACGCGATTGGCTACTTCGGCTTTGCCTACTACTTCGCCGAGAGCGAGCGTCTGCGTGCCGTGCCGATTGATGGGGGCAGTGGTTCGGTGGTTCCCGGTGCCGACAGCGTCGCCGACGGGAGTTACCCGTTGGCCCGCCCGCTCTTCCTCTACACCAGCCCCAATGTGCTGCGCGACCATCCCGCTGCGGCGGCCTTCCTAAGCTACTACCTACAGCATGTGGACGAAGTGATCGCCGAAGTGGGCTACTTCCCGGTGTCGAGCGCGGTTACCGCGAGTAGCCAGCAGGCGCTCGTGCAGGCGCTGCGCTAAGAATGGCGGTGGCCCGTTGGCTGAGCTTGTCGAAGCCAACGGGCCACCGCCAGGATTTTTCGTGCTAAGGGATGGCTTCAGAAAGCACCTTTCAGCTTTAGGGATGGTTCGTAGGAGCTTTACCGTTTGCGCCACCCAGGTAGTGCCGACTTTAGTCGGCTGAGGCCTTTGGCAGCAATGGGAGGCCGACTAAAGTCGGCACTACCTAGAGCATAGACTGTAAAGTAGCGATGAACCATGTCTACTGCGTTTAATGGCTACGCTCTGTTCCCCTGTTCTTCTGTTCCCCTGTTCCTCTGTTCTTCTGTTCCTCAAAACGCGCATACGCCGCCAGCGTCTGCTGGGCTGTTTGCGGCCAAGAGAATTGGGCGGCGCGGGCGTAACCCAGGGTGCGCAGTCGTTCGGCGGTGGCCGCATCGCGCAGCACGCTGGTGATGTGTTGGGCAAAGGTCGTTTCGTCCTCGGCAGCGGCGAGCAGGGCGGCTCCGCCGGCCACTTCGGGGATTGAGCCGCGGTCGGAGGCGATGACCGGCGCACCGCAACTCATGGCTTCCAGCAGAGGCACGCCAAAGCCCTCGATCCAGGAGGGGAAGAGGAAGGCTTCGGCGCCGCTGAAGAGCGTTAAGAGTTCGTCGCGGGGCGGACGCAGCAGCAGGCGCGCAAACCCGGCCTTGACCGCTTCGTCCACGGCGGGCCAGGGCTGGCGGCGGGCAAAAAAGACGAGCATGTAGTTTTCGCGCAACTCGGCGGGCAACAAGCGCCACGCACGCACCAACACCGCCGGATTCTTCAGGCCATCGGCGAGCAGGTAGGGCCGCGTGATAGCGTGACGTTCGCGTAGCGCCGCATGAATGGCGGGGTCGCTGATGCGCTTGCTGTCGGGCGCGGGGGCGTGGTAGGTCGCCACAATGCGTTCGGGGGTGAGACGGCGGGCGGCGTAGCGCAGAATCTGCTGGCGTGCATACTCCGAGACCGTCAAAACACCCGCCGCCCGCCCCAGCGCCGTGCGGCTCACGAGATGCAGGTAGGTCATCATGGCCATCGTGCGCGGCTGCTTGGCGTGGCCGCGAATGATCGCGGGCAGCGGCATAATGTTAATCTCGTCGTGGAGCGTGATCACCGCCGCGACGCCCGGCGGCGCAAAGCCATAGTTGGCCGGGAAGTGGGCGACATCAAGCCGATCCGCCGCCATTGCCCGCCGCAACAGCAGCAGATCATTGGCCACACTCGACAGCCCGTTACGGTAGCCCAAGTAGCGCACATCTACATGTGCGGGCCACTCCGCAAGCTCCAGCGGCGCTTTGCGATCGGCGTAGAGGACGAAGCTATGCGCCTCGCCCGCCGCCCACAGAGCCGGAATGAGCTGTTTTACATAATATTGTACGCCGCCCACCAAGCCGTGGGAGAGGTAGCGAATGTCGATGCCAATGCGCATGGTGAAGAACAGGAGAACAGGAGAACAGGAGAACAGAGGAACAGGAGAACAGAGGAACAGAGGAACAGGGGGGCAATAGGGGAACAAGAAGACGCCTATTGGATTGTACCACCCTTAGACATGGTTCGGAGGTACTTTACAGTTTAGCGCCATGCATCGCTTTCTGATGCGCTCCGACTGACACCTGAAACCAGACACCTGAAACCTTGTCTTAGATGCTCTCTGAAAAGTCGGTGGGCTGCGCCGGAGTGCCGACTTTAGCCGGCTAAAGCCGGCACTCCAATGCGGTTCTTACGAGGCATCGTACAAATTTTCTGTTCGCCCATGAACCGCGTGGCGGGAGAGGGGGTAGGGGGGTGAGGGTCTTGGCGTTGCAATGTTGCAATGTTCCTCTGTTCTTCTGTTCTTCTGTTCTTCTGTTCTTCTGTTCCTCTGTTCCTCCCCGCGTCACTCCGCCAGCCGCCCAAACCTTCCTCGCCAGAAATCGCGCCATGCCAGGCGCATGCCGCTCCGTCCGCTGCGTTTGCGCCATTTGGGGCGCAGGCAGAGGCTCGCGTAGGTGCGTAGGTCTTGCAGGATGAGCGCGTGGAGCCAGGTGCGCCACGGTGCGCCGGTGGCACGCAGGAAGAGCAGGCGGTTGCGCGTCATGTAGTAGGCCAAATACTCTTTGTCGAAACGGGCATTGAGCGGGATTTTGTGCCAGACGCGCGCTTGGGGCACGAAGCGGATGCGCATACCGGCCCGCGCCACACGCACGCACCATTCGCTCTCTTCAAAGTACATAAAGAAGCGTTCGTCCAATAATCCCGCCCGTTCGAGGGCGGTGCGGCGCATGAGCAGGGCACATCCGGTAACAAAATCCACATCACGCGGCGTGGCATACTGGCCTACATCTTCCGCTTCGCCCGCCATGCTACAAACACCGCGTTGCCAATCGATCTGCCCGCCCGCCGACCAGATGCGCGTCGGAGCCTCGTAGTAGTAGATCATTGGCCCCAACGCCCCACGTTGCGGATCGGCCTCGGCGGCGGCCACGAGCAGGCTCAAGAAATCGGGGGCTACTTCAGTATCATTGTTGAGCAGCAACGCGTAGTCGTAGCCCTCCGCGAGCGCATAACGCAGGCCGACATTATTGCCCGCCGCAAAGCCCAGATTGGCCCCATTCTCGATGACAAGCACCTCCGGGAAGTGTTCACGTACCTTGGCTGGCGTGTCATCCTGAGAGGCATTGTCTAGCACCACCACCTGGGCTTGCGGGTAGTCGCTGCGGCGCAGCGAAGCGAGACATGCCAGGGTGTCGCTGCTACCGTTGTAGCAGAGGACGATAATGGCAACACGGGGTGGGGACATGGGTACACCTTTGTGATAAATAGCAATACCTGAAACCCTTCCTAACACTGCATTTGCGCCACCTGCGCATAGATTGCCATCAACTCCGCCATTTCAGCGTCCACACTCACTGCGGGGCGTATACCGGTGCGCAGGTGCTCTAACAACGCTGGCTCGTTGCGCAGGCGTTCCAGTTGGCGCGCGAGGTCGTTTGCATCGCCGGGGCGGAAGTGCAGGCCGTCAATTTCGTCGCGCACCAGTTCGGCCATGCCACCGAGCGCCGAGGTGACCACTGGCCTTCCGCTGGCATGGGCTTCGAGGATGGCCAAGGGGCTATTTTCGTACCAGATCGAGGGGACGATCACCACATCGCAATTGCCCAACACCGTCGCCGTTTGGTCGCTGCTGAACGGCCCGGCGAGTGTGATGCGCGCATCATTGCCAATGGCTGCCTGGAGTTGTTTGACATAATCAGGAAAGTTCGCCAGCCCGCCGTGAAGCGTGAGGCTCACCGGGCGGCTCTGCGACTTGAGGCGCTGGAAGGCGGCCACCAGCACATGCACGCCTTTGTGAGGCGCAATTTGGCCGATATAGGCCAGGCGTAGCGTGGGACTGGTCAGCGGGGGGGCGGCATCTTGTAGGCGCGCCGTATCGATGCCCAAGCGCATCACGCGTAGCCGCTCGGCGGGGAGCCAAGCGGTAAACTGGTTGGCTAGGAAGCGCGAAGGGGCAAGCGCCAGTTGCGCCAAGCCCAGCGTGCGCTGTAGGTAGGCGCGTCGAGCGGCATGCTGCGCACCGTCTGAATCGCTTGCCAGCGCCATCCAGATCCACCCCGCCGCACCGTGGCTCCAGCGATCAGGCAGACGGTGGCGGCGTTGTTCGAGGCGCAAGCACCAGGCACAGCCCGCTGGATTATCGGGAATCGTGTAACATATCTTGCCATCGCCGCGCAGCAGCGTGATGCGTGGACAGAGGAACCAGTAGTCGTGCAGCGTCACGATGCTGGGAATGGCTTGCGCATGGGCGACCTCCAGCACTCCCGCGCCGATCAGGTATCCACTGTGCAGATGGAGCAAATCAGGCCGGTTGGTTTGCACATGCGCAGCCAGCCATGCGGCTACTAAGGGATTCGCATAGCTCCAATCGGGTGGTGCGCCGCGCAGCCCCAAGTGCAAACGCCAGACTGGGATTTCTTGGTAGTGGGTCAACTCTGCCCGCACCCCTGCGGCCTGTGTCGCATCAAGTGTCTCGACGCAGACCACCTCTACCGCATGGCCATGCGCCAAGAGCCACAGTGCCAAGCGGTAGGTGTACAATTCAGCCCCCGCGCTGTAGCGCGGCGGAAAGTGGTGAATAGCTAGAAGAATTCGCATCTACATTTCCATGATTTGGAGGCGGTGGTGAGGCGGGGAGATCTCAGGTATACAGTTTTTTGGCAGCTTTGGATGCAGTGTCAAGGGTTTTCTGATGCAGAGCGGGCGAACAACCTGCTAGGTGCGCACCGTGCAGCCGCCAATGGTAAGGTAAG
>RSAS01000880.1 GCA_003934145.1 Candidatus Viridilinea halotolerans
ATTCTGCCGGGCTGGGGGTGCGGGGGCATGGCCCCCGCAAAACCTCCGCTACCATATCTGCCGGGTTGGGGGTTGCGGGGGCATGGCCCCCGCAAAACCTCCGCTACCATTCTGCCGGGCTGGGGGTGTGGGGGCATGGCCCCCGCACCCCCCTCACCCAGTGGGGAGGATGCGAAAGCATTATGACTATTCTCGGTTTACACCACATTACCTTAGTAACAGCACATGCGCAGCGCAATGTCGCTTTTTACACGAAAACGTTGGGTTTGCGTCTAATCAAACAGACGGTTAATTTTGATGATCCAGGCAGTTACCACCTCTATTTTGGCGATGCGCAAGCTACGCCAGGGACGGCGATCACTTTTTTCGCGTGGCCGCAGGCACCACAGGGGATACCAGGGATTGGTGGGACGCACCATGTGGCCCTAACGGTGCCCGACCGCGATGGGCTGTTGATGTGGAAGCGGCGCTTGGAGGATTTGGGCGTTGCGGTTGATGGGCCGTTTGAGCGCTACTATTTTACGTCGATCTATTTTCAAGACCCCGATGGGGTGATCATTGAATTGGCGACGGCGGGGCCGGGGATGGCGGTAGACGAAGCGCTCGCGGTGTTGGGTACGGGTTTTTGCGCGCCGCCGGAGGCGTTGTTGGCACACAACCGTGACGCGGCGGCGGTGCGGGCGTTGACCTGGCCTGAGTCGGTGCCCATGATCACGCCTGCAATGGAGTTGCGCCACGGGATGCACCACATCACGGCGATTAGTAGCAATATTGAGCGCACCCACGCCTTTTTTGGTGATCTGTTGGGCATGCGCCGCGTAAAGATGACCAGCAACTTTGACGATCCCACCTCGGCCCATTGGTATTGGGGCGACGAGACGGGGCGGCCAGGGACGCTCTTGACCTACTTTGAGCGTGACCGGCAGCGTCATACACGGGTGCGCATGGGCACAGGCCAGACCCACCATTTTGCGCTCGCAGTGGCCGATGATGCGAGCCAGTTGGCTTGGCGCGAACGGCTGCTCGCGGCGGGGTTGCGCGTGAGCCCAGTGATGGATCGGGTCTATTTTAAGAGCATCTACACCCACGACCCCGACGGCCACATTGTTGAGTTGGCCACGCTCGGCCCTGGCTTCACCGCCGACGAGCCACTGGAGCAACTTGGCCAGCGCTTGCAATTGCCGCCGTGGCTAGAGGAGCAGCGGGCGAGCATCGAGCGGGTGCTGGGCGGATTGAACGTATAGTTCTTCAAAGGTGGAAGGTGTAGGAAGGGTGCGCGCGGGAACCTGGTTCCCTCGCATCCTCCCACCGCCCGGCGGGCTGTGGGGCGCAGCCCTACAGATTTTGGTCACACCCAAAACAGTATCTGAAAAACTCTAGCGTAAATTTTGTGCAACCACAACTCAGGTGCTATTATGGTTCTTCAGCGTGCGCTCGGCGGTCATTTCCGTCCTGATTGCACAAATTTACGCTAGAGGAGCATCTGCATGACGCAGCGCGTCTTGGTTGTCGGTGCCTCAGTGGCAGGGGCGGTTGCCGCCATTACGCTACGCGGGTTGGGGGTCGAGACGGTGATGCTGGAGAAGGAGTTGGTGCGGGCGAAGCCGTGCGGTGGTGCGGTGCCACCAGCGGCTTTTACGGAATTCGACCTGCCTCACCACCTGATTGACCGGAAGGTGAAGTATTGCCTGATGGTCTCGCCCTCGGGCCAAGAGACGCGGGTGCCGGTGGCGGGGAGCGTGCCGACGGACGATGATTATGTGGCCATGGTGCGCCGCGAGGTCTTTGATGGCTTCCTGCGCGAACGGGCACAGCGCCGTGGGGCCGACCTAATCCATGGGCAGTTGCTGGGGTTGAGCATAAGCGCTGCGGGGGTGACAGCCCGCTACCGTTCTATGATCAATGGTCAAGAGCAGACGCTCAAGGCGGATGCGGTGATTGGCGCTGATGGTTGCTACTCGCCGACGGCGCGCCTGTTGGGCTTGCCTCACTTGCCCCGGGCGGTGGCGATCCAGGAGCGCATTGCCCTGCCTGAACGCCAGATGGCGCGTTGGGAAGATACCGCAGATCTCTATTTGGGGGCAGAGGTGAGCCCCGATCTCTATGCTTGGGCTTTCCCAAAGTGTGACCATATTGCGATTGGCATTGGCGCCGGGCCGCGTTATGCCAATCAGGCGAAACGGTTGCTCAGCAACCTCAAGGTGCGTTTGGGATCGGCGTTGGAGGGTGGACGCTTTTTGCTGCGTGAAGCCCACGCCTTGCCCATGGAGCCGCGTAAGCAGATGGCCTTTGAGCGTGCGTTGCTGGTGGGCGATGCGGCGGGTCTGGTAGCGCACACTTCGGGCGAAGGGATCTATTGGGCCATGAAGAGCGGCCAACTGGCCGCCCAGACCTTGGCGGGCTTTCTTGATGCACCAACGGCGGCCAATCTGCGCACCTACGAACGCATCTGGTGGCAAGAGTATGGCCTGATGTACAATTTCTTGCGCTGGTTGCAGCGGTGGGGTTATGGCAACGAGCGGCAGATGGAGGTCTTTACCGAGATGTGCCGCAATCCTGATGTGCAGCGCCTCACTTTCGATAGCTACATGTATAAGCAGATGGCACCCGCGCCCTGGTTGGTGCAGATGCGCATGACCAAAGACATCATCGCCGCCCAAGCGCGCAACTACTTGCACCGTCGCACCCCAGTGCGCGAACGCCTGGGCCTTGAGTAGGAAAACGTGTAGGTAGGGTGCGCACGGGAACCAGGTTCCCTCGCATCCTCCCACCGTCCGGCGGGGCGTGGGGCGCAGCCCTACAGGTTAGGGTGCGCGCGGGAACCTGGTTCCCTCGCATCCTCCCACCGTCCGGCGGGACGTGGGGCGCAGCCCTACAGGTTTTGGCCACACCCTATCTATTTTCGCTTGGTTTTGGCGGCGAAGCCGTCAAAACCAAGCGAAAATGCTCCTCCTTGACTTGTAACCATAGAAGAACTACACTGTCTGTGGAAAAGGTAACAGTATAGCAATCGAGGAACAATCATGACTCCCGTGCGCTCGAGTGTTCAGCCCCGTAAGCCGCAGGTCCACGCTGGCAATGCAGGCGAGGGGGGCGATAGTGTCGGGCCGACGGCGCTGCGTGCGCTGTTGCTGTTGACTGAGGCGATCGCGCCGAATGACCCGGCACTTGCACGTATTTCGGATCAGGAATTGGCCTTGTTGCGTGTCGCGATGGTGCGTTTGCATGGTGGCGATGCGCCCTGCATTGCGTAGGGAAATAGCTGACAGCCGAGAAACGAAATTTTGGTTGTTTTTTTGGGGGCCAAGCCCCATACGCATTCATTAACGTAGGCTTCTGGTGTGTCTTCCGGCGGGGGGGCGGGCTTGCCCTGAGCCTAGTCGAAGGGGCATGGCTCCCGAAAAATCTTGCTAGCACGAAAAAGCCTTGGGCTGGCGAAGGGGCAACCCGTGGCTTCGACAAGCTGGCTTCGGCAGGCTCAGCCACCAAGCCAACGGGCCGTTGGCTGAGCTTGTCCAAGCCAACGACCCGCGCCCAGGACTTTTTCGCGCTAACAAAATCTTCCCTTCCGGCGGGGTTTAAGGGGCCGCAGGCCCCTTAAACTAATGGGCCATGGGGCCAAGCCTCCAAACCCCCACCGGAGGTAGTGCAAAACAGAGTCACAACCCGATGTCAACTCGGATAAAAAAACGCAAGGTTGCGGAAGAATATCCGTATACCTTGCGTCAGCGTGTCGCTTGGACACTGAGCAATCTGCTGATTTTGACTGGTTGCTACATCATGCTCTATGTGGGCGGGGTGTACAGCTATGTGGAGTATCAGCGTGCGGCGGCGCGGGGCGATAGTGGTTTGGCTGCGCCCCAAATCCTAGTGCGGGCGCCAAGCCTCCCGGCAGTGCCTGCTGTGGTAGAGCGGCATGGCGTTGCTCTAGCACAGCACGCCACGATGAGCGGCACTGTTTCGCATGGTGCGCTGGCGGCGGAGCAAGCGCTGACTCATGTCTCTCGTGTTGAACGGTTGATTTTGCCGAGTATTGCCGTTGATGCCAAAGTGATTGAAGTCGGCTGGGAGGTTGTCGAACAGGACGGACAACTGGCTTCGCTCTGGCAGGTGGCCGAGTTTGCGGTGGGTCAACATAAGGGCTCAGCGAACCCGGGTGAGGGTGATAATATTGTGTTGGCCGGCCATGTCGGCGGGTATGGTCAGATCTTCCGCGATCTCTTCTATGTGCTACCCGGCGATCCGGTGATCGTCTATAGCGACGGGCACATGTTTCACTATACGGTGAGTGAACGGCTGATTGTGGATGAAGAGGGGCCGCATGTGACGGAGGCGCAGCGCCAAGCCAATGCCCAATTGATTGCGCCAACGGATTATGAGGTGCTGACCATGGTAACCTGTTGGCCCGCGACTGGCCCGGATCGTTTCATGCAGCGGGTGATTATTCGAGCGTTGCCGGATCAGTGAGGATGTAGGCTATGACAAAACCAATTGTGGCACTTGTAGGACGACCCAACGTAGGGAAGTCCAGTTTTTTTAATCGGTTGATTGGCGAACGGCGGGCGATTATTGAGGATCTGCCGGGGACGACGCGCGACCGCCTCTATGGCGATAGCTTTTGGAATGGGCGCGAGTTTACGGTGGTGGATACGGCGGGTCTGCTCTTTGGCGATGATGATCCGACGCTGCCCGCCAGTGAGATGCATCGGCGTACGCGTGTCCAGGCGCAGTTGGCAATTGAAGAGGCTGACGCGATCATCTTCATGGTTGATGGGCGCGAGGGCCTAACGACGGCTGATGCGGATGTGGCTGAGATTCTGCGCCCGATGGCGAAACATGTGGTACTTGCGGTAAACAAGGCCGATAGCGTCGAGCGGCGCATGGACGCGGTGGATTTCTATGCGCTCAATTTGGGTGATCCTATTGCGATGAGCGCCTTTCATGGCTTGGGGACGGGCGATGTCCTCGATCGTCTAGTAGAGATTTTTCCGCAAAATCAGGGCGAGGAGGAAGAAGAGCGCCACCTGCGCATTGCGATTGTGGGGCGGCCCAATGTGGGCAAGTCGAGCCTCGTCAATCGGCTGATTGGGGCTGAGCGGGCGGTGGTTTCGAGTACGCCGGGGACGACGCGCGATGCGCTGGATTCGACGATTACCGTTCACGGTACCCAAGTGACGTTGATTGATACGGCGGGGATTCGCCGTTCGGGGCGCATCGAGCGGGGCATTGAGAAGTATTCGGTGCTGCGGGCGCTGCGCGCAATTGAACGGTGTGATGTGGCGATGGTGTTGGTGGATGCCACCGAGGGCGTGACGGCACAGGATACGCATATCGCCGGCATGGTTCTTGAGGCGAAAAAGGGTGTGGCAATTCTGGTGAATAAGTGGGACGCGGTAGAGAAAGATAATCAGACCTACAATGCATTTGAGGCACGGGTGCGCGAGGCATTTAAGTTTATTGATTATGCCCCCATTTTGTTCATTTCGGCCTTGGATGGTCAGCGTACCGGGCGGATTGTGCAGTTGGCGCAAGAGATTCAAGATCAGCGCCAAAAGCGCGTGCCAACCGGGGAACTCAATGCCTTTTTGCGCCAAGCGGTGATGGATCAGCCGCCCATGGCGACGAAGAAGGGGGCGCATTTGCGCCTTTACTATGCGGTACAGCCCCAGATCGAACCGCCGGTCTTTCTCTTTTTTGCCAACGATGGCGCACTTGTTCACTGGTCGTATGGGCGTTACCTCGAGAACCGGCTGCGCGAACGTTATGGCTTTGGCGGCGCGCCGTTGGCGATTGTGTTTCGCTCACGCGAGAAGAACGAAAATAGAAAATAGGGTGCGCAAGGGAGCATGGTTCTCTCGCATTCGTAAAAAAAGAAAATAGGGTGCGCGAGGGAACATGGTTCCCTCGCATTCGTAAAAAAAGAAAATAGGGTGAGCGAGGGAACATGGTTCCCTCGCATTCGTAAAAAAAGAAAATAGGGTGCGCAAGGGAACATGGTTCCCTCGCATTCGTAAAAAAAGAGGAGTATCCATGGAGATGCGCGCAGCCCTGAACCACATCGTCGCGGGGCGCGACCTGAGCCAGAACGAGGCGGCGGCGGTGATGGAGGCGATTATGGGCGGGACAGCGACGTCGGCGCAGATCGCGGCCCTGCTGACGGCGTTGCATCTCAAGGGCGAGAGTGATGCCGAGATTGCGGGCATGGCTGAGGTGATGCGGGCAAAGGCGACGCCGGTGGAGTTTGCTGGGCCGGTGACCGATACGTGTGGGACGGGTGGCGATGGTTCGCACAGTTTTAATATTAGTACGGCGGCGGCATTGGTGGCGGCGGGCGCAGGCTTGGTGGTGGCCAAGCATGGCAACCGGGCGATGTCGAGCCGCTGTGGAAGTGCCGATGTCTTGGAGGGCTTGGGGGTAAAGATCGATCTTGATGCGGCGGGCGTGGCGCGTTGTCTGCGCGAGGCGGGAATTGGTTTTATGTTTGCTCCGCAGTTTCACCCGGCGATGCGTTTTGTGGGGCCGGTGCGCCGCGAAATTGGCATTCGCACTGTCTTTAATCTGCTTGGCCCCCTGACCAATCCCGCACGGGCGCAACATCAGGTGCTGGGGGTGGCGTCGGCGGCGCTGGCCGAGAAGTTGGCGCGGGCGCTAAGTCGTATGCGCACCGCCCATGCGCTGGTGGTACACGGTGATGGCGGGGTAGATGAGTTGAGCCTTAGTGGGCCGAATCTGATCTTCCGGGTGCGCGGGGAACAGCCGCCGGAGCGCATTGAGTTGCATCCGAACGAGCTTGGCTTGGCGCATGCGCCGTCGGAGGCGCTGCGCGGCGGCGATGTGACGACGAATGTGGCGATTGTGCGCGCTATTCTGCAGGGCAACGATACCGGCCCCCGCCGCGATGTCGTGCTGCTCAATGCCGCCGCCGCGCTGGTGGCGGGCCATAAGGCTGCTGATTTCCACGAGGGGCTGCAATTGGCACGCCAGAGCCTAGAGGCCGGACATGCCCAAGCGCGGCTGGAGCAACTGGTGGCGGTGAGCCAAGCGGGGATGGAGCGGTCGGTGGCGTAAAACCTAGCCCCACCGCCCTGGTAACTTTGCGCCGCAAAATGCGCATCCTCCGCCAACGAGATGCATGGCGCTGGTGCGGTTGCCGGTGCGCTCGATGAGCAGGGTGCCGCAGGATGCGCACGCGGTGTGTTGGTGGGGATCGCCAGGAAGATTGCTGGTGTAAATATAGTGTAGGCCGGCTTCGCGCCCGATCGCGATGGCGCGTTCGATGTGCGCAAGCTGTGTCCATGGCACTTGGGTGAGTTGGTGGTCGGGGTGGAAGCGCCAGATGTGCCAGGGAATGGTGGGACTTAGGGCGGCCAGCCAGTTGGTGAGCGCACGTAGCTCCTCGTCGCTATCGTTGAGGCCAGGGATGAGCAGCGTGGTGATTTCTAGCCAGATGCCGCGCTGCTGCAGGTAGGCGATGGTCTCAAGAACGGGTTGTAGCCGTGCCCCACAGATGCGCTGGTAGAAGCTGTCGCTGAAGCTCTTCAGGTCAATGTTGATGGCGGTAAGTTCAGGCAGCAACGCCAGGGCTTCCGTGGTCATGTAGCCATTGCTTTTGAACATGCAGATCAGCCCGGCTTGGTGGGCTAGCTGCATAATGGCTGCGGCATAGTCGAGGTAGATGGTCGGTTCGTTGTAGGTAAAAGCGATACCCTGGCACCCTTGGGCGCAGGCGGCTTCCAGCACTGCGCTGGGTGGTGTTGGTTCGCCTGCCGCGTCGGGATGGGCGTGGGCGATGCGCCAATTTTGGCAGAAACTACAGGCCATGTTGCAGCCCAACGTACCCAACGAAAGCAATTTGCTCCCTGGCAGCACATGGTAGAGCGGCTTGCGTTCGATGGGATCGGCATGCAACACCACCGGATGCCCATGGGCCAGCGCGCGGAGTTGGCCTGCTTGGTGCAGCATTGCGCCACAACGCCCCACTTGGCCCGCGTGGATGATGCAGCGGTGGGCGCAGAGGCCGCAGCGCAAGCACGAGGTGGTGGGGTCGCGGGTGGTGAGTTGGGTGAGGATGGACATGTGCGGTAGGTTCAATAGTGAATGGTATGGGTGTGACCAGAAGGTGCAGGAAGGATGCGCGAGGGAACTTGGTTCCCTCGCATCCTCCTACCGTCCGGCGGGGCGTGGAGTGACGGCTTTAGCCGGCTAAAGCCGTCACTCCGGGTGCAGCCCGCCGACTTTTCAGACAGCCTCTTAACTCATCATGCTCAGCCCCGCCCAGGCACAGCCCGCCCCCAACAAGGGCTGGCCGAGGAGGTTGAACAGCGCGGCAGCGCGGGCACCCTGCCGCCAGAGTTGGGTCGTCTCGAAGATGAAGGAGGAGAAGGTGGTGTAGGTGGCGCAAAAGCCAACCCCGAAGAGGGTTCTAAGGGCGACAACGGGCCATTGCGGGTGGCTGGCCACAAGGCCAATGAGCATGCCGAGCAACAGGCTGCCGCTCAGGTTGACGATGAGAGTGCCGAGGGGGAAGGTGGTGGCGCTGTGGCGCTGGATGAGGCGCACGGCATGGTAGCGGCAGAGGGCACCAACAACGGCGCCGAGAGAGAGGAAGAGCCAATTCATGGTGACTTGCCGTTCGCTCATTTTTTTGACGGTTCATAGAAATGGGCGAGTTGTGTCGGGCGGAACAATCCATGGCCCAATACCTTTCGAATAAGGACGAGCATAGACCTCACAGGTCTTTGATGATGGCGTCCTGAAGCGGAAGAGCAGACCTGTGAGGTCTTATTTGAAAGGTATTGATCCATGGCCCCCACTTGTAGGGGCGTAGCAGCGGACACCCAGGGAACCATGCTCGCACAACGAGCCAAAGGCCGCTGCTACGCCCTGCCATGCGGCATCTCACCTTTCCGTGGCGTTCCCACGGAACCATTGACAACGGAAGATCATGAGCGTAGGGGCGCGGCGCGGCGGCACGGTGGCTGAGCTTGTCGAAGCCACCGCGCCGCCGCACCGTTTGTTTCTCAGGAGTACAGCGAAGGGTCTCTCGTGGTGGCGACAAGAGATGCTTCGCTACGCTCAGCATGACCAAGGCCACAATACGACTTTTGTACTACCCCCTATCCCCTATCCCCTATCCCCTATCCCCTATCCCCTATCCCCTATCCCCT
>RSAS01000252.1 GCA_003934145.1 Candidatus Viridilinea halotolerans
GGGCCAAGCCCCCGAACCCCCGCCGGCAGGCCCGTTAGGGGCTTACGTTCATGCGCATGGAACCTGATTCCCGTGCCCCCTTCCGCAGATCGATGGGATTTAAACCGCACCTACCCTATTGCCCCAAATAGCCCAACGCCTCCTCTGCCCGTTGCCGCCACAACGACGCGGGGGCTACGTCGGCGGCGCGGATGAGTGCTTGGTACGCTTGGGCCGTCTCACCTAAGGCCGCTAGGGCTTGGCCTTCGTAGTAGGCCGCCTCGGCCCCGGCCCCATTGCGCTGGGCCGCACGGGCCGCTTCCGCCGCGTCGGCAAAGGCACCGCAACGGTAGCGATGGGCCGCCACGATGGTGAGTGTCTCCGCATTGGTGGGACGCTCGCGGGCGGCTAGCTCCGCCATGGACCAACCTATGCGGCAAAGTTCGTAGTTGGTGGCAAGGTGAAAGCGTGCCGCCAAGAGCGCGTAGTCGCCTAGCCGCTCTGCCTTCGCTGTCACCAACGCCCGATCATACGCGAGGCTCGCTTGGTCGTACTCGCGGCGTGCGCTATGCCAACTGGCCCAGGCGATCTCGCGATCCGCAGGCTCGCCCGCCAAGTGTTCAACCGTCTCAAGTTGGGCGTAGGCCGCATCCGCGTCCGCCGCGCTCAGATAGACCAGCGCTAGCAGCATGCGCGCCTGCGCATCCTGCGGGCTGGCGGCAACAAGGGCCTCAAGGCGGGCGCGCCCCGCGTCGCTGCCGTCCGCACGCCAATTGGCATAGGCGGCATAGACCAGTGCCGCATGCGCATGCGGACTGTCGGGCGCGATCTGTGCAAATTGGCCCTCTGCGAGATCGTAGCGCCCCTCGGCGAGATACAATTGGCCCAACAACTGGTGGCGCTCGTCGGATGGCGCGGCGAGAATGGCCGCGAGTTGGGCGGGTGCTTGGCCTTCCGCCGGCAGCAGCGCGGCAGTGAAGGGCTGGGTACTGCCACCGGTTTGCACTGGCGTGGCCAAGAGTGTCAACGCCGCAGCGGGCCGGTCGGCGGCCAAGAGCAGGGCCAAACGGGCTTGGGCATAGTGCGCCCAAGCGTTGGGCAGCGCAGCGTCGAGCGCGGCGCGCCAACCCGCCTCCGCCCGCGCAATCTCCCCCGCCCGCCACGCCGCATCAGCGGCCAGAACGCGTCCTGGGGCGCGGTAGACGCACGCCTCGGTGCTGCGACAATCCTCCAAAAGGTGCCACGTCTGCATGGCCAGTTCGTAGCGCCCATCAGCGGCTAGGGCTTGCCCCAGATAGAGTAACGCCAAGTGGTAGTCACCCGTCGCCAAGCCGCGCCGCATAGCGTTGCGCAGGGCTTCTTCGGCCAAACTGCGTTCGCCGCGTAGCGTATAGACCATGCCCAAACGCATCTGCGCTGCGGGCAAGTCGGCAACCAATGGTGCATACGCGAAGAGTGCCTCGTGGTAGCGCCCAGCAAGAAAGAGGCGGTCGGCGTTACGCAGGGCATCACGCGGGTCGGGCTGCGCCAGCCACCAAACTGCCCCACCGACGGTGATGAGCGCTAACAAGAGACGCAGCAGGGGCGGAAAGTATTTACGCAGGAATGGCTTCATGAGACGGGGTTTCACGTTACCATTTGCCACGCTGGGCGTATGGGGCTATGCCCCATACCTCGTTTTTGTTCCGTTTTTAGGTAGTGCCGACTTTAGTCGGCTTCCCATTGCTGCCAAAGACCTCAGCCGACTAAAGTCGGCACTACGGTTGTGAAGCGCGAAGCCTCTTTCTGAAACCATCCCTCTCGCGCCTCGCGCCTCGCGCCTCGCGCCTCGCGTCTCGCGCCTCGCGCCTCGCGCCTCGCGCCTCGCGCCTCGCGCCTCGCGCCTCGCG
>RSAS01000708.1 GCA_003934145.1 Candidatus Viridilinea halotolerans
TGATGCGGGCGCGGGAAGCTTTCACGCCCGCGATCCCTTTGCGGGGTGGCCGGAGACGCCGTATAGTACGCATTATTATCAGTATGGGTACAGCAATCCGATGCTGCACACAGATCCGAGTGGGCAGTGTGTGCCTTACCCGATAAACCCCCTTGACTCGGAATGTCAATTCCTTGGCTGGAATCCGGTGAACTGGAACTGGGCTGATGGAAGGGAGTACTACTACGGACCTCCTGGCACGATTGGCAAGGTAGCGCTCATGGCGTTATTTCCGCCGGCAGCCTTTGTTTATGGCGGAGAAAATGCAGCATTAAGCTACATTCGTTATAATGAGAACCCCAACGAGTGTAATGGCGTGCTTGTGGTGGTTGACACGGTACTTGCGGTGCTTCCCTTTGCCTCATTAGCCAAGTTTGGCGGTGGTGCCGGGCCGATGGCGCAAGGTGGCGTACAAGTGCTCACTGCCGCCCAAACGCAACTTCTACGACTTGAAGTTGCAGCCGTCGCTGTCGGTGTGGGGTACATTCCGAATGTGTTCTTCTCAATGTCGGGGGATAGTTCGGGTGATCCCTCGGGGCGTGGTGGTAGGGGTGGTACATGCGGTGAGTAAGGCTGAGTTCCATGAGCTTCAAGCAAGCCGAACATTCCGGATGCACAGTTCCTCTGCGGAAGGGAAATATTTTGCTGAACGTCCCGAACATGCTGCAAAATGGGGCGATCTTATGGAGGGGCCAGGGAACTACTATGTTGTTTCTGGCGAGGTATTGCTTGATGTGCCGGCGTATCAATGGCAGAAGCTGGATGGAATTGGGCCAACACGCTTTTATGAGGCAGATCAACTATCACAAATACGATACACTGGAGAAATTCGATGACGAGAATGGCACAGGTTAAGCTACACTGGTTGCCTCGTGAACAAGGAGGAAGACAAGTATTACCTTCAGGTTCACGTTATGTGACCGTCGCTCGTTTTTATAATGCTAGAATCGAAACCTATTGGAGTCTCGTTGTCGATTTTGAACCAACTGCAAGTGGAAGCTGTGACCGAGCGAATGTAAAATTACTTTCGCCAGAAGCCCCTGCAGAGCTTCTTAATCATGGCAACCACTTTGATCTATTGGAAGGTTCACGAGTTGTCGCTAAAGGCAAAGTTCTTGTCGTCCAAAATATGCTGCAAACCTGAAAGCTCCACTTCCCCTAGAGAATTTAGCCAAAGGTCAAGCACATAGGCCTGTGGCTAGTAGCCAGAGTGTGTTGGCATATGGTTCGATCGAATAGCCGCTGATTGATAGCGTGCGGGGAGTTAATGTTTAAAATAATAGCCATAGACGGGCAAGATCGACTAGTGTTAGTTTGCAATTGGTGTCACAAGCCAATTACAGAAGACATTCATGGTAATATTATATCGAAAAAGCGAGAAGATCATGTCGAGGGTGAACAAGTTATATTTCTCCACACCCATTGCAGCTATCTGTACAAAACTGAGTACTATCATTCAGATGAAAAATGGGAATGGCGCTCGTTGACGACATTCAGAGAAATGATTTATTTAGAGAACCGGAAGCCACTTGAGAGTATGGTTGTATCACTCCGGGCGCCGACAATCAGTAATCAACTGCACTATCAATCATCCGCGTCAGATGAGCATATTTTAGTTATTGCGACAGAGGAATCTAGAGAAAAAGCCTTTACGCTTACACTCGGTGGAGGGACTGTAACATTCGATTTAGACCGAGATCGATGTTTGTTTCGAGTTCAAGTAAATATACCACGCGAATTATGGAAGATTTCAGAAATACCAATGATTCCTCGGTTCATAGATAGTGCGAGTCTTATCTTTAGAGAGGTTGCATATTCATATGAGTGGATCGAAGGAAGTGAGGAATATTTATCCGTCAAAACAAATACTGATCACGATTTTGCTTATATTATACTTGATAATCCAAAGCAAGATATAAATTGGATACAACTTTCCTCCGTTTTTTTTGTGGCGTTAACCCAAGATAAACTACTAGCAATGCTTGTTTGGTTAGACGCTAAACAAATACCTGATGGTGGTTTCGCCTGAGATGATATGAGATGATATAGTTATGGCAGAAAAACAGTTATGGATATCGTTAATGAAATATCTGGTGTTCAGTTTAGTCTTGTCGTTGCTCTATTCTTCTTTATTAGTCGGACTTGTATTTGTCTGTGTGCTATTAATTTGTGCACCATGGAGTTTAAGTATTTATGATTTCTTACTAAATCCCGCTTTTGAAGTCTTTTTGCCATTGCTGATCATCCAGCTACTTGTTCTTTGGCATAAAACTACAAATACTCGGTCTCTACAGACACTATCCTGTATAGCGGCGTCACCTGGACTCGTGGCGATATTTTTAGCACGTCGGTGGCCAGAAGTAGGATACCCTACTAGTTGGGAGGATAGCTATCAAGCTCTCGTCATCCTACAGGCATTTATTAGAGTTATTTGTTGGCCCGTATGGTTCGTTACAGTCCTGATAGTATTATTTTATTGGGACGTACGACAACGACGACCGCCCCTGACCTAACGACCGGGCTGGTTGCGGCCTACGGCTTCGACGAGGGCAGCGGCACGACGACCGCCGACGCGACGGCCAATGGGCTCGATGGCACTAGCGTTGAACTAATGGTATTGACTGCAATAGAATGGTTTTCATCAGGAGTATACGATAAAGACCCGATTGACGACGATCTCCGTCTTGCTATAAGGCGACGAATGAATTCAAGAATTCCTGTCCGCACTACGACTTTGTAGTGCGAGAAGCCAACGACAGAATGCGCTCGATCAATAAGGCAATGCAGAGCCTGAACAGAGTGCGACAGTACCGTACACCGGAAGCGCAGCAGCAGATTGACGAGGCATTGCATGGTTCGGATCACATCAGCCAACGTTTTAGCTGGGCGTTCAACTTGGCCAGACTCAGCCCTTATGACGGCACTCACATTAGATGTGGACAATGATGTGCGTCAAACAGCCTTTCTCGCTATACTCGAATTGTGTGGAGTAGGCAGGGAACGCGTGAAACAGATTGAGCAGCAACTTGATGGGGGCAACTTAGTACCAACACCTGCGGCGTTACAGCATATTTTATCCGAGCAGACAAGTATCTGATGACTGCTAGGCAGACGCTGTTTCGCGTCGTGCCACCTTCCGATGACGCTGAACGACGCCGGGGTGCCGCTCGCCACGGCCAACTATGATCCAATTTCACAGGGAGATAAACCGATGCTATCTCCCTACAGAACTACTCTACACTTGGAACATGGAGCTTTGCAGTGAGACATACAAGCAAACATATAACGTTATTAATAACAGCAATATTTATCTTTCTGCTGTTTGCGTTGTTCGTTAGTACAGTGTTTAGAAATGCAAACAATAAAGATATAGACACTTCTCCATCATCAATGCGCCTGATGACAATAGTAGATATTCCTCCCGGTGAACGTTTAAGTAGCGATGTTGTAAGAGTATATATTCTAAAAAAGTTTCCTTTAGGTGTAGATAAGAATGTTATTGTTTACGAACTAAACATTATAGGTATGGGGAGTGACGGCTTTTACTGTTATGAGAATAGCATTGCTCATCAGTCGAAGCTTGATTGTAGTGTTTTTACGGAGCCTAGAGTTCAAGGAGAATTGTACTGGTCATTTTCTTTCATTTTTACCTCAAATGAGACGTTGAAAGATGTTGAAGTTACTATTGAAGGTAAACCTTTATTGTAAGCCCATAGTCCCACTTGTTTGAGACGGAGACTGAACGCATGTCACGCTTCGAATTTGTAGACGAGTTCATCAACGACTACTTCGACGTTGTTGTAGAAGTTGAATTTGCGAAACAGCTTACTCCGGTTGAAGTACATCAACTCCTACGACGCGTTGCAGAAGTAACATCGGGGCAACTCGCGGCTTCTCTATTTGAGGGATTCAGCTACTTTCTTGTGAATGGCGGCCTATTACGAACGAACTTCCGGTTTGCTAGAGCACCACAAAACCCTCGACTTTCAGGCGAGGAACTAGAAAACCGCTCCCGACAACGAGTGCAGTTCATCTTTTATTTCTTTGCCAACATTAGTCAAGTTTCTCCTTTTGCGTCTCACCCCTTTCCTGTTGGCTATGAGGCATTTTCGAGTATGCCAGAGGAATTAGGTTTCGACAGTTGAACACGCTGCGGAGATACTATGAGCCTCAAGCCACAGCCACCACAACCCATTCTTGCCGAGCTTGTCGCCTGGGGCGAGCGACACCTGGCTGCTGACAGCCCCTACCACCTTGTCGGCGGCGTGCTCTACGCGCAGTTTCACGCCGAAGAGTTCGCTGCCTAACCCAATGAAGGCCAGCCAACCCGCTTATCGGCACGCCGTCGCGTTGCACGCTAGATCTCGCCGCCCCGCTGAGCCAGGTACTCAGCGACGGGAATGCGAGCTACGTCTACGACCACGAGCGGCTGCGGGCGCTGATCAATTACGTTTGATTTTTTCGCATTATTGTCATGCTGAGTACGAAATGGCCCGCGGGCCATTTCGTACGGGTGTGACCAAAATCTGTAGGGCGATGCCCTACAACCCTTCGGGCTGATGGAGGATGCGAGGGAACCAGGTTCCCTCGCACACCCTAGCTACACATTTTGATCACACCCATTTCGTACTCAGCATGACAGAAACCGCGTAACCGCGTTCCTTTTGCGCTACGGCTTCTAGGGGGTTGGCATGGCCCAGGTAGCCGCGCCAATGCAGGTGATTTAATTGTACCACTTGGTACTGAAAGGTGAGGATGCTGCGTTGCCCTATGGCAAGACGGTGGCTGTGCGCTGCGGCACGCAGGGGCGATGGGTAGGAGCAGAGCACCACCGGGCAGACGACGAGATCGTAGTGGTCGTAGAAGCGGGCGAAGTAGCGAAACATGCGCCGATCGAGCAGGTCGTCGTTTTGCGCTTGATGCTCTAGGTGGATCAAGATCGCACGTGGACTGCCCCGCATGTTGGCGCGAATCAGCAGATCCGCCGTGCGTCGGTCGGGATCGAGCAGATTCACAAAGGACTCGGTGGGCAACAGACTCAGTTTAGCGATCCTGCAGCACGCAGAGCCAGGTATAGGCTTCGCGGGGAGGGCTTTGCCCTCCCCGAAAACCCCTCTCCCAACGAGATTGCTGACCGTCACCATGCTGTAATCTCGTTCTGCGTCACCAACGTTGCGCTCGCCGTTCGCATACATGCGGGCTACACTGCGCCCGCCGCGAACGGAGAGCCACCTATGCTCAGCTTCAACAACCTACCATTTTTGCCGCGCAAGCGTGTTGCGCAGCGTTACCGTGCGGATTTGCGGGCGCAGTTGGCTCAGGAGCCGGCCAGCCAGATGCTGGTGCGGCTGCTCGATCTGCAGTTGGGCCTTGCGCCGCTGCCCGATGCGGCAGCGCTGCGGGCGGCGCAGAGTTCGTTGGCGCTCTATGGGCCGCCCGCCAGCGGGCGCACCCTGTTGCTGGTGCAGACGCTTGTCCACTGGGCGCAGAGCAACGATGATGCGCCGACGCTCTATGTGCCACTGCAAGAGGTAGATGTCGTCAATCTTTCACCGCGCGCGGTGCTGGTTGCGCTGATCAACCAAGCGGGTTTGCCTGCCGAGTATGCCAATGGCCATAAGCCAGGGGTGCTGCTCTTCGATCATTGGGAACTGCTCACGCCGGTGCGGCGCGAAATTTGGCGACAATTTTTGCTCAACACCGCCGCCCATTGGCCTGCCTTGCGTTTTGTCGTGGCGCTGCCGCCCGATGAACATTGGGCGATGCTTGAGAGCATCCAGATGCCCACGCCTGTGCCCGCTGCTGGCACTGCGCTGCTGGCGCACCTCTTGCCCGAACATCAATTTCATTGGGCTGAAATTGTCGCGCTGCCCGGCTTCCCGCCGCACCCTAGTTTGGCCGACCTAGCGCTCTTGGCGCTTACCTATCCGTTGGGGGGCATGCCCGCCTCGCGTGCGCAGCTCTATGCCCAAGCTTTTGCCCTGCTGCAACCCCTGATCGAGGAGCAGCGCCTGCTGGCGCAGCATAACAGCGATGAAACGCAGCAGACGCGCGGGTCACGCTCTTGTTGGACGGGCATCACCATTGGGCGGGCGCTGCTGCGCCACTATCGTTTGGCGCGTGGCTTTGCGGGCGGGCAAGATCTGGCCGCGTTGGCCGAACTGCCGCTGCACGAGCAGGTGGCGGTTGCGCCCTTGACCGCTGCGCTGCTTGATGATCCCACGCCCGTACTCGAGGCGCTTTGGGCACATGGGCCGGATGCGGTCAATCTACAGGCATTGGTTGTGTGTAGCCTAGAGCATCCGGATCGTGCGCCAGAGTATGGTCTGCGCTTGGTGGAACACCTGCTCGATTCCGCCGCCGCCGAACGTGCGCTCCAGTTGCTAGAGGAACTTGGGCCGATTTTGCCCGCCCTCTTTGCCGCCGCGAGCCACTACGACGAGGTGCGCACCCTTGCCGCGCTCAATGCGTTAGCGCGGCGTGTGCCTCACGCCCGCCACCTCTGGCTGGCGCTGCTTGATCTGCCCCAGGCGCGGGATAGTCTGCGCTGGAGTCTGGTTGATGCATTGGCGGCCACACCGCCCGAATTGCTGCAACTGCAAGCGGTAGCGACGGATCTCGATGCGGCGGCTCTGGTGCCACGCGCCTACCTCGCTGCCGTGGGCTCATCCGCGACGCGGGCGCTGCTCGCGCAGCAGCCCTTGCGCCGGGGCGTGGAGCATCTGCTGGCGGATCGCACGGCGGGCGAACGGCGCAGCACCGTCGCCGCGTTGCTCTTGGCTGATCCCAATCTTCCCGCCGACTTGCGGGCGCTGGCGGTGGTGGTGGTGGACAGTCCGCCAATGGTAGAAGCGGCGGCCAGCGATGCGGCCCCAGTGGTGCGCCAGGCCGCCCATGCAGTGCTGGCGCAGAGTGACCCGGAGACGGCGCTCGCCGTGTTGGGCAGGCTCTTGGCGCAACCCGCTGCGACAGTGGAGCAGCAGTGTACCACGCTCGATGCTCTAGCCAGCGTGGCCCACCAGGGGGCGAGTGCCATGTTGATCCATGCCACGATTAGCAATTGCATGCCGTTGGATGTGCGCCTGCATGCGCTAGGGCATCTAGCAAACAATAGCGGGGGCGATGCGCTGATCCTGCGCCGCCTCTTGGTCACCACCGCGCTGCCCGTCGCGCTTCGTGCAGCCGTGGCGCACCAACTGGGGCGACGGGGGATCGCGGCGGCGCTACCAGAATTGGCGCAACTGCTACGCGGCCCCGCTGCACCGCTGTTGCGCCGCGCTGCGGCGAGTGCACTGGGCGACCTAGCTCGCCAGCCGACTCTTTGCGACGCGGCGGCGAGTGCGCTGGTGGCGGGCTTGCGCCGTGCGGCGACCGATCCGCGGCTGGGTGAGACGATCATTGCCGCGTTGGGGCAGAGTGGTGCGCCGGTCGCGGTGGAGGCGCTTGCCACCATGCTCAGCCCACGGATCATGCCTCTCTTGCGCCAAGCGTGGCTGCGGGCGATCCCTGAACTGGCGCAGACACCGAGTGGCACTTGGCCGCACCTCAATCGGGCGGAATACCTGCAGATCACCCTGCTCGACACCTTGGCCGAAGGGCAGACCCTGGCCGATCCGCCGAGCCGCATCGAGGAGCTGGCCGAACGCCACGCCATGCGCCTCGCCAGCGCGGCGGCGGCGGCGTTGGCCCAACTCGGCCAAGTGCCACGGCTTCACGCGCCGATCCTGAAAGAGCTACGCCAAGCTGTAGTGCAAGAAGAGCGCAGCGAAGTTGTCCGTCCGCTGTTGCATGCCTTGGGCCAACTGAGCGATGCGGGTGAGGAACTGGCTTGGCTGCTCGACGCGCCGACGGCCAGCCGCAACCTGCGCTGGTTTGCCCTTGAGACGCTCGGCAGCGACCGGCGGGCGGGTGAGTTGCTGCGTGAGCGTCTCGCGCTCGGCAGTGACGATGCGTTGCTACAAGCCCAAATGGTGGCGGCGCTCGTCGCATACGCCGAAGCGAGCGACATCGCCCTCTTGCGGCGCTTAGCGCGCGAAGCAAGTGGCGATCAACAAGTGCGCTTGGCGGCCATCCAGGCGCTCGCCCGCCTTGGCGAGCGCGAAGCCAGCGCCGTGCTGGTCGTTATTGCCGCCGACGAGGATGCACCCGCCGTGTTGCGCATGGCAGCCGCCAATGCGCTACCGCCCGCGTTGGCTGCCGAGGCGGAAGTGACGCTGCGTCAAGCCCTACGGGGTGAACGCATGCCGCCGCTGCTCCAGACGGCGCTCCAGCGAGCGCTGGCCCGCGCTGGCGACAGCACCGCCCTGGGCTATCTCTTACGCACCCTGCAGAGCGAAGAGATTGCGGAAGCGCTTGGGTGCATTGAAGAGATCGCCGACCTTCAGGACAGCAACAGCGCCCCGCTGCTGGTACGTCTCAGCCAAAACCCAGCCACGCCGCCCAACGTGCGCCTCGCCGCCGTGATCGCCCTGCTGCACATTGAGGGTGGTAACCACATCAACCTGCTCTACGAGTACTTAGATGCCAGTTCGCCCCCATTGCGCATCCAAGCCTACAGCGCCCTCGCCGCGCATCGTCCCCACGATCCCCGCCTCTACGCGCCACTCAGTGATGCACAAGCGCCCCTAGCCTTGCGCCTCCAACTGCTGGCCGAACTCGCCCAACACGACGCCAACGCCCCCATTGTGGGCCAACTCGTCGCCGCGAGCGACGAGAGCGCCCAACTGCGCCTCGCCGCCGCCGCCGTGCTACGCGCCGCCAACCAACCCGAAGCCATTGTGAGCCTCGCGGCGGTACTCAAGCCCACCAGCACCGCCCCGCCCCTGCTACGCCGTCGTTGCGCCGCTGCGCTGGGCCACCTCGCCCAGAGCGCCCATCCCAACCAGCAGGTGGCGCGCAGCTTCCTCGCCACCCAAGCCCTCGCGCCTGATCAGAACCCAGCGCATCGCCACTGGGCCGCCGAATTCCTCGTGGGGGCGTGATGAGGATACGAGGGCGCCAGGCTCCCTCGCGCACCCGCCCGATGGGGGTTTAAGGGCGGACAGAACATTCGCTCGGCAAGTCACGGATAGGTG
>RSAS01000857.1 GCA_003934145.1 Candidatus Viridilinea halotolerans
AGCAAAGACTTGTGAGGTCTATGCTCTCCCTTATTTGAAAGGTATTGGGGCATGGGATGGAACTTGGTTCCCTCTCATGCCCCCCTTCGGGATAGTGCTGGTTTATTCCCCAGGCTGCTGGGGCGCAGCCGCAGGCGAGCAACGCCGACGGCGTGATGCTGTTACTTAATGGGTGTGATCAAAAGGTATAGGAAGGGTGCGCAAGGGAACCTGGTTCCCGCGCATCCTCCCCCCGTCCGGCGGGGCGTGGGGCGCAGCCCTACAGGTTTTGGTCACACCTTATTTAATGACCAGAACGGGGCATGGCGCACGTTGCGTTAGGGCCAGGCTCACCCGGCCCAAGATGCGATCACGCCACGAGACCTCGTTGTGGGCGCCGATGACCAGCAGGGTAGGCCGCCATTGCTCTAGGTGTTCAAGGATGGCTTCGACCGTATGGCCTTCGAGTACCGTCATCTCCACCTCGGTGACCCCCAGGGCGCGCAGGTGTTCACGCGCACCATCCACGCATGCAGCGGCGTTCTGGCGCACGGACTGTAAGGCGTAGTGAAAGTAGGGTTCGCTCATGGCCACGGGCGGGGCGGCGGCAACGTTCAGCACCAGGACGTGCGCGGTGTAGCATTGGGCGAGCGAAGCGATATAGGCGAGCGCCCGCTCACAGACTGCGGAACCGTCGGTCGCAAACGCGATACGCTCAAACATAGTGAACCTCTCAGCTTTCGGGTGGGTTCTCAAAGCGACTCTGATTCTTCTGCCGCGCGGCGGCTTGCAGGTCGGCGACGCGGTCGGTTTCATCCACAATTTCGCCGGTGAGCACTTCGAGAACATCTTCAAGCGTCACGACGCCGGCCACACCGCCATATTCATCCACCACGACCGAGAGGTGCTGACGGGTCTGACGAAAGACTTCCAGCAACTTATCGGCCCGCATGCTGGCGGGTACAAAGGCGGCAGGGCGCATGATCGCTGCGACGGTCTGCGTTGCATTGCCGACCAACAGAGCCGCGAGCAGCTCACTGCGCAAGGCGATACCGCGTACTTCGTCCACGGCGTCGCCGATGACGAGCATGCGGGTGTGTTCTGAAGCGAGAATGTGTTCGCGCGCCGCAACGAGCGTAGTATCGGCGTGGAGATAGGTGATGCTGACCCGTGGCGTCATGATGTGGCCGGCGACCGTATCGTTGAGACGAAAGACCCGTTCGATCATCTCCGACTCGTCGCGCTCGATCATCCCTTCTTGCTGCCCGATCCGTGCCAGCAGGCGAATTTCGGCCTCATTGGTGGTCGGATTCTTATGCGTGCCAACTAGCGGCGCGACGATGCGTTCGATCAGCCAGACGATCGGGGTGAAGAGGATGGTCAAGAAGCGGATCGGCCTGGCGACGATGGGCGCTAGTGTCGCCGCGTGGCGCTCGCCGAGCGTTTTGGGGATAATCTCACTAAAGACAATCACCGCAAGCGTGAGCGCCGTGGAAAAGAGGCCAATCCACTGGCTACCAAAGACCTCCGTGGCCAGATTGCCAATGACCAAGCTTCCGCCGATGTTGGCAATATTATTCAGCACCACAATCGTGCTAATCGGGCGCGCCATATTCTCGCGGATCTGCAACAGCGCTTTTGCGGCAGCGCCGCCGCCCTCGGCAAATTGGCGCACCCGCACCATGCTAATCGAGAAGAGCGCCGCTTCGGCGCCAGAACAGAGTGCTGAGACAGCGAGCGTCAGGAAGATGATGAAAAAGAGGGTACTCATAGGGTAGGGTTTGCGCCAGAGCGCTGTTTAAGGGAAGCGGAAACTTTTACGTACCCCAGCAGCCTGTCATGCTGAGCGCAGCGAAGCATCTCTTTTCGCCTGACG
>RSAS01000935.1 GCA_003934145.1 Candidatus Viridilinea halotolerans
GAGCGCAGCGAAGCATCTCTTTTCGACTGACGAGAGACCCTTCCCCTTCGCTGCGATCGAGGGCTTCGGCGCGCTCCTGAGAAACAAACGCCCCCGTCATGCTGAGCGCAGCGAAGCATCTCTTTTCGACTGACGAGAGACCCTTCGCTGCGCTCAGGGTGACAGGCTGCTGGGGTACGTAAAAGTTTCTGCTTCCCTTAGCGGCTTTGCGGCTTTGCGCGAGCTTATTTGAAAGGTATTGATCCATAGACCTGGCAGGTGGGGCGCGTGCAGCACCCACTCGTTCCCCAAGCAACCCACCGCGCCCCACCTGCTAGGTCTCAAGATTCTTCCCTCGAAACCTGCCAGGTGCGCGCCGTTGGATTCTTGGAGTTACCCATGGCGGCTGCACGGCGCGCACCTAGCAGGTTGTTTGTCCGCCACAAGAATTCTGTCCACTTTGCGCCCTTGCGCCTTTGCGTCAAGAATCCCGTCTTAGCGAAGATTAACCAACATAATTGCGAGGTAACCCCATGATCCCCTCCTCCATCACCAAGCTCCTCATCGCCTGTGCCCTGCTGCTCAGCGCCGGCATGGGTGGCCTCTGGCTGACGCAGCAGCGCGGCGTGCAGGCGCAAGCATCCATGGTGACGGCCATCAGTCCGACGTGGAGCCAAGCAGACCAGACGATCAATGTGACGGTTCAGGGCAATGGCTTTATGGCGAGTCCGCCGCTGGTGGCGCGCCTCTCGGGGACGGCGGGGATCTTTGATCTGCACTATGTTGTGGTGCAGAGTAGTGTTAGTTTTACGACGGTGATTTCGTCGGGGTTGCCAACGGGTATTTATGATCTGGTGGTGATCAACAACGGCGAGACCGGGATTCTCCATAGCGCCTTTACGATCGTCGCGCCTGGTGAATCGCCAGCTACGGCTACGCCCACAGCCACCGCTTCGCCAACGCCTTCGGCTACGCATACGGCTACGGCCACAGCGACCCATACGGCCACGCCGACTCGCACGGCCACAGCGACCCATACGGCCACGCCGACCTATACGCCCGTTCCGCCCACGGCTACGGCCACGCAAACGCCCGCTCCGCCCACAGCTACGGCCACGCAAACGCCCCTCCCTTCACGCTTCGCCCTCGCCGGGCGCGTGACGAGCGGCGGCGCGGGGTTGGCCGGGGTGACAATCGCGCTGGGGACGAGCACGACGACGACCGATAGCACGGGTCACTACCAATTCGCCAATCTGCCAGCGGGTAACTACACCCTTACCCCGGCGCTCAGTGGCTACAGCTTCAGTCCGAGTAGCCGTAATGTGGCGCTGCAGCGCGATAGCAGCGGGCAGAACTTTAGCGCTAGTGCGCTCATCAATCCGCGTATTGTGATGTCGCCCCTAGAGACAACGCGTGGCGGGAGCTTGAACCTCCAGGGGAGCGGCTTCAGTGCCAATGGGCAGTTGCGCCACCAGATCGTGGATGCCAATGGTAATGTGGCGGAAGAGACGAGTCTGGCGACAGCCCAGGGGAGTTTCAGCTATCGCCACACGGTCGCAAACAGTGCGCCGCTGGGTAGCTCTAGCTACCGCGTGCAGGACGTAACCACTGGGACATGGAGCAATACCATCGTCTATAGCGTGGAACCCAACCCCACCTACAGCATCACCGGGCGGGTCGTGGATGGCGACAACCAGCCGGTGAGCGGGGTGACCATGGCGCTCGATGCTGGCCACGCCACCCAGACGGGCGGCGATGGGCGCTATACGCTGCAAGGGGTGGCGGCGGGCAGCTATACGCTCACGCCGGCCCATGCGGACTATAGCTTTACGCCTGCCAGCCGCAGTGTGACACTGCCACCGGCGCAGAGTGACATTGATTTTGTGGCAACGCGGGTGGCTAATCCGGTGGTTGATCTCTCCATCTCGCTCTACAACAACCCCACGTCGGCGCAGCGCAATGCCTACGAGCAGATCATTCGCTACTTCGCCGACGGCGTCTATGAGTCCTCCAATGCGGCCCATCGCATAGGAACGGTACGCATTTACACCAACGCGGGCAATTGGAATAGCGCCGATGTGCAGTGGAGCGAACGTTGCCACCCCAGAGCTCACGTATCAGGCTTTGGGCGCGTGGGATGGCAAGTCTTTATGTGTGACCGTTTTGCCGGTGGGATGACTTGGGATGGGGTTCGGCTGGATTACAACTATCTGGAAAGAGTCGCCAACGATCCCGTCGCTCATTCGGACGATACGCGCCACCAGAATGGCGGCTACACCTTCGCCCACGAATGGGGCCACTACTTCTATTCGCTGCGTGATGAATATGTGGGGGCAGCGACATGTACGGGGAAGCCGACGCAAGGCCCGTGCCGAGATGATGTTCCTGTCGAATTTTCGCTGATGAACAGTTCATGGAACGCAACCGGCGGCAACTACCGCTGGCTCAATTTTTCAACACGGCTCAACGATACGCAGCGCACCGCCCAGTATCGCACCTACCTGGCCAATGCGTGGGAGTTCTTGCTGCGCCATCCGAGCGCCGATCCGCGCGATCCTGAGCGGCTTCTCTACACCAATTCGCGCCTCTACTACCCCGAGTTGGCCGCAGTAGCGCCCAATTTGAATGAGGCGCCGCGCATCGATCTGGTGGCCGGCCACAATGCGCGCGGTTCCTTACGCATCCTCTGGAATCCGAGCGGCAGCGCCACCCTGCAGAGCACACCCGTCCAGCAGCGCGTCTTGGTGGTTGAAGCGGCAACGAGCGCCCAGCTTGCCCACCGCGCGGCGGCGCAATGGTTGGTGAGCCAAGCGCCCTTGGGCAGCAGCGCCTTCGCCCTCGTCAGCTATGGCGCTGAGGCGAACGTGGTGCAACCCATGACGCTGCTCAACAGCGAAGCCGATCGCCAGGCGCTGCTTGGCCAACTGGCCGCCTTGCAGCCCTCGGCTACGCGTGTGGTGCGCCCGGCGGCGACCCAGGCGCTGCGTCTGGCCCGCGAGCAGCTTGGAACGCAACCCGCTGGAGACAACGCAGTCTATCTCTTTACGGGTGGCGCTATTGAGGATGGCAGTCGCCTCTTCCAGGAGCTTACCGCCTATCGCGCAGCGCAGATTCCGATCTTCAGCTTCGACCATCGCGCCGCCGCCCGCAGCGCCACGCTGCCGCACACCATAGCCCAGCGCACCGGCGGTAGCTACGCGGCCACGCCGCAGCTTCCGGCTGCGCTCTTTGCGCTTATGGCCGCCGAGGAGCAGCAGAGTCCGTTAGTGAGCAGCGTGATCGCGCAGGGCGAACGGGCTAATGCCGCAGCGACGCCCATCCAGCTCACCATCGATTCTGCCCTGCAGACGCTCGATCTCCTCGTGGTGCAGCCCGAGAGCGCAGCCAAAGCCCTCCAGTTGCGCGATCCGCAGGGCAACCGCTACGCCCTGAGCGAGTGCCAAACCCTACTAGACTATACCGTCTGCCGACAGCAGGTACCCGCTGCCCAAATGGCGGTTGGCCGCTGGGCCATCGAGAGTAGCAACAGCAACGAAGCCTTCAGCCTCAGCTACCGCATCAGCGGGCTGTACAACGGGCGGGTGCCACTTACCAGCAGCCTCGATCAGCTCAATGGGCGCGTCTTCCACTACCCCGAAGCCATCGCCATTGCCGCCGCGCTCCAGCGCGAACTGCCCGTGGCCCAAGCGGGCGTAACGGCCCACCTCACCCTACCCGACGGCACCAGCCATCCCGTGACGCTGCGCGACGACGGCCTCGCCCCCGACGGCATCGCCGACGACGGCATCTACAGCGCCCTGCTCGGCTACCGCCAATTTGGCCGCTACACGCTCAACGTGAGCTTTGACAACCGCGAGGGAAGAGCCACCACCAGTGCAGCCGGCCTCAACCTCGCCCCCGCCCCGCCCATTGGCGATCAGCCAATAGAGGAAGCGGGTGAAGCCTTGGGCGAGAATTTCCAGCGCACCCTAGTGGCCACCTTCTACATGGCGGGCCTACAAGCCGACGATCATGGCGACACCGCCGCGAGCGCCACGCCACTTTTAAGCAACAACAGCGACGTAGCGGGCAGCATTGATCTCGCAGGCGACCGTGATCGCTTCCGCCTCACCGCCGAGCGCAACGGCACCTTCGTCGTGCGCGTCAGCGACCTCGCGCTCGACATGTACCCGCGCCTGCGCCTCCTCGCCGCCGATGGCCAGACCGAGCGGAGCAGCCACACCTGGACAGGCAGCGGCTACCTTTGGACAAGCTTCACACTCGCAGCGGGCGAGACGCTCTACGCCGAAGTGAGCCACTACGACGCCAACGCCGTCGGCGGCCTCTACAAGATCAGCGTCGGGCCGCCCCTCGTGGGCGAGGCGATCCGAGGGAGTAGCGTCTATCTGCCCTTGGTGCGGCGGTAAAGGTTTGCGCTGCATGGGGGCCCCGCGCTATGCTAAGCCCTGCGGTAAGGGGATGCGGGGGAACCAAGTTCCCCCGCCCGCCGGCGGGGGAACGGGGGCGCAGGCCCCATACGCATGAACGTAAGCCTCTGGTGGGCCTTCCGGCGGGGGGGTTTAAGGGCGGACAGAACATTCGCTCGGCAAGTCACGGATAGGTGATTGGGATGCCACGGATGGCCCTCACCCCCTGCCCCCTCTCCCACGTTGTGGGAGAGGGGGGAAGAGATCGAGATTCCTGGCGTTGCCATGCGATTCCAGAAGGGGGCGCACACGTTTTCTGTCCGCCCTTAAACGGCGGGGGTTCGGGGGCATGGCCCCCGCCCCCCCCTTCCGGCGGGGTTTTAGGGGCCGCAGGCCCCGTAAGGTAATGCGCATGGGGCGCAGGCCCCCGAAGAATTTCCCTTTCCAGCGGGGTTTTAGGGGCCGCAAGCCCCGTAAGGCAATGCGCATGGGCGCAGCCCCCAAACCCCTAACGCTGCACGAGGGGGAGGTAGGTGGTGTGGGCGGGAATGTCCACCACCACTTGGCCCTCCACTAGGCCGACGTTGCCCGCTTGATCGGTGACGCGCACCTTTAGTACGTAGGTGCCCGCTTGCAGGTTGCTGTAGGTCGCCACCTGTTCTGCACCGGCTTGCTGCCAGTCTGTGTCTACGCCGACCAGTTGGTATTCGTTGCCCAAGATGCCGTGGGCTTCGGTGCCGAGATCCTCCACGGCCCAGCTTATGCTCACCTCACGAGGCTGTTCGGGATCGTTGAGGGCCGGGCCGAGGGTGATGGAGGGCGGCGTCGTGTCGTACAGCAGTACCGCAGCTAAGGGGGTAGCAATCACGCCAAGCTCGTTGCGCAATTGAGCAAAGAGCGCGACCGATCCCTCATCCTCGGCCAGACTCCAAACCCGTTCCGCCGCAAACGCCTCCCATGCGCTGTAGTTCTGGCCGTCGCTGCTGAAGCGCATCTGGATGCCAGTGGCCGCGATGCCTTCGGCCAAACTGAGGCGCAGCGTCACCGTGGGCTGTGCGGTGGCCACAGGTGCCTGGAGCGTGCCTTCGGGCGGCGTCGTGTCGAGGTTGGCTTCAGCGACGCGCGGCGTGACCAGAATGTGCAACGGTTCGGCTACGGCTGGATCACCCGCCGCACTCACCGCTTGCGCCCAGACGACGTAGCTTCCGGCTTCACTGTAGCTCACCTGCGCTTCGGCACCACCGACCTCGCGGCCATCGCCAAGATCCCAGCGGTACTGCATGATCTCCGTGTCATCCGCAGCACTCGCCTGCAGCGTGAGCGCTTGGTTGGGTTCAACCACGACGGCTGAAGCACTGGCATTGATCATCGCGGGCGTGGGCGCTTCGGAATTGATGTTACTGACAATGCCGCCCTCCTGGCCATACGTCATGCTGGGCGAGGTAGGATTATAAAAACCAGGGCTCAGGCGCGGAGTAAGGCGCACATCGTGGCTGTTGGCGCCAGCCGCAATGGTGACCTGCGTGGTGTAGGTCTGGTAACCCTCACGCGTGGCCGAAAAAGTGCAGCAACTTTAACGCCATGAGCCTCCCCAATGGCGACCAAGATGGTACAATTGCATCGCCTGTATTGGCACGGCTGTGTGAACTGCCCGATCTTTGGAAGGTAGCAAACGATGCGCATCTTCTTTGTTGCAGAAGCGTACCGGTACTATAGCCAACATATCAATCGTCAGGATCGTTTCAAGTTGTTGATAGAACACAATTTCTCTATTGTAGGTAGCATACATCCAATAGACTGGGAACTCTTTGGTTCAATCCTTACTGGAGAGCCGAGAAACCCTGGCTATGGATCGGATCTAGGGCGCTATGAGATCAAATCGGCGGTTGAGGGATCGAGTTTCGAATACCAGTACCATTTGCACAGCGGACGGAGTAGGTGCTTCTCAAGCCACGAGACAACCGCAACCACCACCGCATCGCCCATGACATGGTAGCCATCGTTGTAACGAGCGGGTAGCCAGTAGCTATCCGGCAGGCCCATGAGACGGGCCGCCTCGCGTACCGAGAGGAGACGTGAACGAACGCTCTCTCCCTCAACAACCATGAGAATCTGGCGGCTTGAGCCGCCCACAGGTGTTCGTAGGCAGCCGCTGATATTATCAAAACGCACTTCGGCTCGTTGCCTTCTCACGCCATTCTCTACACGCACACGCTTATATTAGGCCAACAACATTTTCAAGTACAACTAGCGGAACGGGCCGACCAGCATGCTCCAATGCATTGATGAGTTGCCAGAAAGGCCAGAAAGCACCGCTGCGCTCTGCTTGCAGCCCTTTGCCATTGCCGGCAACCGAGAGATCTTGGCAGGGAAAGGATGCCCAAGCCAAGGATGCCGCATTTGGGATCTGTTCTACGCTAACCTGGGCAATATCCAGCACGCACAACTCGTCGGCTGGCGGGAAGTTCTGGCGGTAGACATGCGCCTTCTTCGCTGAAATGTCATTGGCAAAGAGGCATGACCAATCCGGCCCAAGCCCCATACGGGCAAGGCCGCCGCCAGCAAAGAATTCGAGAAAGGTAAGAGGTGAGCGCATAGTAGACCTTGTCAAGTTTGCCTTTGCTGAAGTTATTGTATCATAACAGAACGTATTTTTCAAATGACAAAGGCTCTATGGTGCAGAGAAGGGAGTGGGCGGGAACCATGTTCCCGCCCACTCCCTTACGGATGGTATGGTTCCTGCATCCCCCCTACGCCGCCAACGGCGCGGCCCGCTCGAAAATACTAAAGCTGTTCTGCTGGTTCCAGTCGTGCGGCTGGTAGCCCTTATTTTCCCGATCATAGGCGTAGAGGCCATCAAAATCGCCCCGCGCAATCGCGTGCAGCGTCGCCACCAGCGTGTCAATCTCGTGCTTGCTGGTCGCGAGGCCAAAGCTGGCGCGCACCAAGCCCAACTGGCCGACATCGCAGCCTGTCTCGTCGCGGGCCAAGAGGCGGCGCACGTAGGGCTGAGCGCAGAAGCTGCCGCTGCGCACCGCGATGCCCGCTTCGTAACTGAGCATCGCCGCCACCAGATGCGGATCGCGCTTGTCGAGGCAGAAGGGGATCACGCCCAGGCGCGTGGCGGCCTGCGCCGGGTCGGGATCGCCATAGAGCCACAGATCCGGCACGCGCGCCAACTGCTCCAGCGCATAGCATGTCAGCGCCGTTTCGTGGGCGGCCAGCCAATCGAGGCCCAACTCCTCCAGCGCCAGACATGCCGCCGCCAGCGCAATCGCGCCGACCGCGTTGGGTGTGCCCGCCTCGTCGCGGGCGGGGCCGTCGGCCCAATCCACCAGCCGCGAGGTGACACGGCGCACACTGCCGCCCCCAACGAGCATCGGCGCACCCAAGGCAAAGGCATCGCTACGCCCAATCAGCGCCCCCGCGCCATAGGGCGCGTAGAGCTTGTGGCCCGAAATGGCAATATAGTCGAGATGGGCGGGATCGCCCAGATCACCCAGATCAATGCGCCGATGGGCCGCAAGTTGCGCCGCGTCCACCACGATCGCGGCGCCGTGGGCGTGGGCCAGCACTGCAAGTTCGTGAATGGGCGGCATGTAACCCGTAACATTACTCGCGCCCGTGACGGCGACCAAGCGCACGCGCCCGCTGTACTGTTGCAACAGCGCCGCGTAGTGTTCTACGTCGAGCGCCCCCGTCGCTGTGGAACGTACATGCACCACCGGCGCAACCGCCCGCCACGGCAGATCGTTGGCGTGATGCTCCAACTCGGTGGTAATCACCACCTGATCGGGCGCAAAGGTCAAGCGCCGCGCTAACAAATTCAGCGCCTCGGTCGTGTTGCGCGTAAAGATGACCTGATGTTGCCCAGGGCGTGCCCCGACAAAACGCCCGACAATCCCCCGCGCCTCCTCGTAGGCCGCACTCGCCGCCTGCGACTTCAAACCGGCCCCACGGTGAACACTCCCGTAGATCGCCAGAAAACGCTCGACCGCCCGATGCACCGCCCGCAGCGGCGGCGTTGTGGCCGCATGGTCAAAATTGATTGCCGGCGCGGGCGACCCTTCGCGGCGGGCCAAACACACGTCATTCCCAACCAACTGCTCAGCAAGGACGTTACGGGCAAACGGGGATGCAACAGACATACAAGTGGCTCCTGTGGGGGTAGCGCGGGGCCTGCTGCACGACGCAGAACGCCCCTTCTACAACATGCAGAAGGGGCGTGGATCCAGGTTCGCCCGCTCATCTTCCAGTATCGCTGCCGGAATTGGCACCGTTTTAGGGCAAAACGCCCTAAAGGTTGCCGAGACGTCATCGGGCCGGTCCCTCGGTCTCTCTGGATAAGCGCGAGTATTCCGTTGGTAATGGGGGAATTATATAAAAGTGACGTAAGATTGTCAAGTTTTATTTTTAGACATGGTTCGTAACCAAGGCACGCTTTTTGCCGCTGCCGCGGCGGGGGTGCGGGCTTGCCCTGAGCCTAGTCGAAGGGGCCTGGCCCCCGCAGAATCGCCCCTTCCGGCGGGGGTTTGGGGGCCGCAGGCCCATACGCATGAACGTAAGCCTCTGGTGGGCCTTCCGGCGGGGGTTTGGGGGCATGGCCCCCGAAAAATTTCCCCTTCCGGCGGGGTTTAAGGGGCCTTCCGGCGGGGGTTTGGGGGCATGGCCCCCGAAAAATTTCCCCTTCCGGC
>RSAS01000385.1 GCA_003934145.1 Candidatus Viridilinea halotolerans
GCGTTGCCATGCGATTCCAGAAGGGGGCGCACACGTTTTCTGTCCGCCCTTAAACACTGGGATGGGGGGGATTGCGGGGGCCATGCCCCCGTACCCCCAGCGCGGCAGCGGCAAACGGTAAAGTGGCTACGAACCATACCTAATGCGTTGGCGACGAAGCCTTACGGTTAGGAGCGTTACGCGCCGCTTTCTGATGCGCTCAACCTGACACCTGACACCTGACACCTGGCACCTTGTCTAACGCCCAAACATCCCCGCATGGGCCTCAAGGCTGGCGGCGCTAAAGGGTTCCATGCTGGCAATCACTTCCTCCAACTCTGCCCGGCTGAAGCCCCAGGCATCTAGACGCACTTGCAGGCTGGGGTCGGGCAGGTTGGGGTTGTGCGGGCTTTCCGGCTCGCGCGTCAGCAGCACGCTGTAGCGGGCGGTGCGCCCCGCCACAAAGCTCATGTCCCACGGGCCAATACGTTCGTTCGTTCCGCCGAGCATAAACGGGTAGTAGTTGAAACTGAAGATCAGACGTCGTCCGGGGCCAAGATAGATCAGCCCTTCTACTTCGTTGATCATGCCCGTCTGCGGGTTGGGCCAGATCAAAAATGCGCGATCCACCCCCGGCGGTGGGCGGTTTGGCAGCCAGATGCGCCTCGGCAGCCAGATGGGGATGGTTTCGGGATCGAGCAGACGTTCCGGCGCAGCGATCATGCTGGCGCTCAATAGTGGCAGAGCGGGATCGGCGCTGGGCTGTGCCACAATTTCGTTAAAGCTGCCTAAGCCTGTCCAGGCGCGTTCAATCGTAAAGACGTCGCGGATGGCTTGGCTGCCCACCAGCCACTCCTCCGCGACGAGGTTCCATGTCACGCGGCTCACCTGGGTGCCGCCCGTTGGCCCCACCAGTTCGGTTACGCGGCGCAACAGACCATCTTCGGTATCGAGCGCCAAAATGATGGTGACACGCTCGCCTTCCGCCTGCGGGCTGTCGGGCGGGTAGCCCAGCGGACTGAGCGCCGAGAAGCTGAGGATCTGCAGGGTGCGCCGTTCGTCGCGTTGTCGCCCCAGCAGACGCAGGTCGCTCGCCGTCCGCGCTTGGCGCAAGTAGGTCGGCGCGAGACGCCAAGGGCCAGTGGCGAGACGCTCGTCGCGGGCCAGTTGCTGCGCGGTGGGGTCGAGTATTTGGCTGCGCAAGAGCGGGCTAGCATCGCGTGAACGCACGGACAGCCCGCCGTAGAGCGCAGGCGCGTAGTCTTTATCAAGGGCGTAACTCAAGCGCCGTTCGCCGTCGCCGAGTTGTAACTCGTAGGGAGCGCCACCATCGCGGTGGCGAAATTGCAGACGGTGGCGTGCCGCCTGGTTGGGATCGAGCCAAACTTCGGCCACCAACGGCGCAAAGAGGTTATTGTCAAAATACCAAGCCGTCTCGTAACGCCCATACCAGACCCCGTCGCGCTGGGGCGGATTGGCATGGCGGGCCAGAGCTTGGTCGAGCAACTCCAGCGGATCAACCGTCGCCGCGTCCGCGTTACGCTCCACGATGCGCACCGGCTCATCAAGAAAGCCGGGCAGCACAAGGCTGACGATCAAGACGAGTACGATTGCGGGGGCGATGGCGGGGCGTAACCAAACCCACGCGAAGGTGCGGCGGGGACGTGGTTGCAGCCGCGCCGCCATGGAATCCGGCAGCACCACGTCGCGCAGGGCGTTACGCAGCGTCGCCTCAACCGCCTGGGTAATGGAGTGCCAGGCATGATCAAAGGCGCGGCAGTGACTACACGCCGCCAAGTGGCCCCGCGCAGTGGCACTCTGACGCGAACCAACGGCGGGATCAATGATCGCGGCGCGCACGACGGCGCACT
>RSAS01000806.1 GCA_003934145.1 Candidatus Viridilinea halotolerans
AAGGGGTAGTGCCAGCGGCGCTGCTGCGGATCGTGTAGTTCGGCTAGGCATTCTGGGCATGTCGCCAGATCGGGCACAACCTGCACCGTCAGCGCCCCCGCTTCAGCACTGGGGCATATGGTAAAGCCCTGCAGACCCAGCGGCGGCAGCCAGGTCGTTTCCAGCCCGATCAACACGGCAGCGCGAGGATGTTCGGACGCGAGGCGTTGCGCAAAATCCTCTAGGGCAGCGCGGGGGCCTTCTACCTCCAGCGCAACCCCAGCGGCCCCATTGGCGACCCAACCGGCCAACCCGGCCCGCGTTGCCAAGCGGTAGACAAAGGGGCGAAAGCCGACCCCCTGCACGGCCCCGTGGATCGTGATGCGCAAACGGGCATGGGGAAGAAGCGAGAAACAGGCGCACGGAGGAACAGACGCAGCGCAAGGCTGGCCGCTATCGCTCTGTTCTTCGGTCCTATTCTTCAACTGTTCTTCAGCAGCCATGCGACCCACGCATCCATCCCCGCGCCCGTGCGACACGAAATGGGTATAATCGGCACATCGGGGTTGAGCATGCGCACCCCGTTGCTAAAATATTCTAGGTCAAAATCAAAGACTTCGCTCAGATCAAATTTATTGATCAAAACGATACGGGCAGCGTTAAACATGCCTGGATATTTGAAGGGCTTATCGTGGCCTTCGGGAGTACTCGCGACAACCACGTTGAGGTGGGTGCCCAGCAAAAAATTGGCCGGACAGACGAGATTGCCCACATTTTCGACCATCAGCAGTTGAATCTCGTCCAGCGGCAAACGAGGCAGAGCGCTGCGGATCATCGCAGCATCGAGGTGGCAGCCACCGCCGGTATTGATCTGCACCACCGGAATACCCTGCTCGGCGATCAATTCCGCATCAATTGACGAAGCGAGATCGCCCTCGACCACACACAACTTCGTCTCATCGGGCAGACGGGCGGCGGTCGCAAGAATGAGGCTCGTCTTACCCGCCCCGGGCGAGGCCATCACATTGATACCAAAGACGCCCGCTGCGTCGAGTGCCTTGCGATTCTCCTCAGCGACGGCATTGTTGTCACTGAGAATGGCCTGGATGACATCTACTTTGCGCATAGTGTGCAACCATACTTTCTTGTTTTTACAAGGGCGTTATTCAAACCATGCGTTGATTATACCGCCGTCTGCAATTCTCGCCATGGAATGCTACAATCCCCATGTTCCGGTGCTTCCTTGCCGGAAGGCCAACCAAAAACCGCGCCAAAATAGCACAAAAAAATATGGAATACGACACTATCGTCATCGGTGCGGGCCTCGCTGGGCTGACCGCCGCCAACGCACGGGCTGCCCGTGGCGAGCGCGTTTTGCTGCTTGCTAAAGGCCACGGCGCTTGCCAATGGGCGAGTGGCTGCGTGGATCTGCTTGATGCGCCTGAGCATCCGTTGGCGGCCATTGCCCAACTGGCTGCCAAGCATCCCCTGCACCCCTACGCCCGCGTCGGGCCAGCGGCGTTGCACGGGGGGCTAAAGTTGCTACAGTCTGCCTGTAGCAAAATGGGCTACCCGCTTGTGGGTAGCCCAACGCAGACATTGCGCCTGCCCACTGCCCTTGGTGCGCTGCGCCCCACCAGCCTTGTGCCGCTGACCATGGTTGCCGGCGAAGCGCGTCAGTTGGCCGCTGGTGGCCCTCTGCTGATCGCCGGTTTCCGCGCGTTGCGCGACTTCTTTCCGCCGCTGATCGCCGCTAACCTGCGCACCCAAGGCTTCCCGGCCACGAGTTGCTACCTGACCATGCCGAACAGCGAGCGTCAGCGCGACTTCACGCCCATGAACCTCGCGCATCTCTTCGAGCGTCCCGCCTTCCGCGAGAACGTGGCGCAGCAATTGCGCGCCCATGTGCGCCAGGGGGGCTACACCCGCATTGGCTTGCCGGCGGTACTCGGCCTACACCACGCCGTCACAGTGGTGCAGGCACTGCAGCAGACGAGCAACGCGCTCATTTTCGAGATCCCGACGCCACCGACATCCATTCCCGGCATGCGCCTCGCCCATGCGCTCGAACAGGCCGCACGCCAGGCGGGGGTACACATCCAGTTGGGCAGTTGGGTGGTGCGCGGCAGCGGCAGCCAGAAGCGGCTCGAAACCATCTACAGCGCCGCAGCCGCCCGCGAACAGCGCCACCATGCCCAACACTGGGTGCTGGCAACGGGCGGCATCCTCGGCGGGGGCATCCGCCGCGAGCCGCAAGGCGCCCTCCGTGAAACCGCCCTCGGCCTGCCGGTACACAGCCCCTCCCAAGCGAACGAATGGTTCCACCCGCACCTCTTCGCCCCCGGTGGCCACCCCATCTTCCAAGCGGGCATCGCTACCGACCAACACCTCCGCCCCCTTGATGCCGCCGGGCAAATCATGTACACCAATGTTATGATTGTTGGTAGTGCCTTGGCCCACTGCGACCCGCTGCGCGAAGGCTGTCGCGAGGGCATCGCAGTGGCGACAGGCTATAAAGAATCTTGAAGGCGAGGGGTTCGGGAAGGGCTTCGCCCTTCCCGAACCCCTCGCCTGAACCGCATTATCATATGAACCACCCGCCCCCCCTCAACCAAGGTCTCGACCAGTGCATCAAATGCAACATCTGCACCAGCGCATGCCCGGTTGCGGCAGTGAGTGATCGTTTTCCTGGCCCCAAGTATGTCGGCCCGCAAGCGCAACGTTTCCGGCGCGAGGGTCAACCCGTGCCCGACGACAGCGTGGACTACTGTTCGGGTTGCCGCGTCTGCAACGAGGTCTGCCCTACTGGGGTGCCGATTGCGCAACTGAACGCCCGCGCCCGAGCGCAGATCGTAGCGGAACGGGGAGTGCCGCTGCGCAACTGGCTCATCGCCCGCACCGACATGATTGGGCGGCTCAGCGCCGGCCCCCAAGCGCCGCTCGTCAACTTCGTGCTACGCCTCGCCCCAACCCGCTGGCTGGCCCACTACATCCTGGGCATCCATCGTCACGCACCGCTGCCGCTGGCTCGTCGGCATACGTTTCGTGCTTGGGTTGCGGAGCGCAGGGTGCAGGGAACAGGGAACAGAGAACAGGGAACAGGGAACAGGGAACAGGGAACAGAGAACAGAGAACAGGGAACAGAGAACAGAGAACAGAGAACAGAGAACAGGGAACAGGGAACAGAGAACAGAGAACAGGGAACAGAGAAGAGCGTGTTATCTTCACCTTCTCGCCTCACGCCTCCCACCTCCACGCCTCCCACCTCCACGCCTCCCACCTCCACGCCTCCCACCTTCTCGCCTCACGCCTCCTCGCCTCACGCCTCCTCGCCTCACGCCTCACCGATCGTCTACTTCCACGGATGCGCCACGCAAGCCTACGAGCCCCATGTGGGCCAAGCGGCACTAGCCGTGCTGGAGCATCACGGCTACGAGGTGCTTGTGCCGCCGCAAAACTGCTGTGGACTGCCCTTGATCTCCAACGGCGACTTTGTAGCGGCGCGGCGGGCGCACTTGACCAATGTGCGCCACTTGTTGGCCTACGTGCGCCAGGGCATCCCGGTTGTGGGCACGAGTACCAGTTGCACGCTAACCCTCAAAGAGGAAGCACCGGAGATCTTGGGGTTGCACAGCGCCGACGTGCAACTACTGGCGGCCCACACCTACGACCTCTTTGAATTTTTGCGTCTCCTCGCGGAAGCGGGCCAACTCAGGCGCGACTTTCGGCCCATGGCGCGCCAGTTGCCCTATCACATTCCCTGCCAATATCGCGCCCACCGCATCGGCCAACCCGTGGTGGATGTGCTGAGCCTGATTCCCGGGCTGCAACTCAGCCTCAGCCCAGCGGCATGTTGCGGCATTGCCGGCACCTACGGCATCAAGCGCGAAAAATACGCCATTGCCATGGCCGTTGGGCAGCCGCTCTTCAACTTCATCAGGCAGAGCGGGAGCGATCTCGCCCTCTGCGACAGCGAAACCTGCCGCTGGCAGATCAGCCATGCGACAGGCGTGGCAACCAAGCATCCGATCGAATTATTGGCTGAGGCGTATAATCTTTCGTATTACCAATCATGATTGCCATCCTCATCGTCTCCCACAGCGCGCTGCTCGCCCAGGGCGTGCAAGAACTCGCCGCGCAGATGGTCAAAGGCCGCGTGCCCATCATGGCAGTAGGCGGCACCCACGATGGTGCGCTCGGCACATCGGTTGACCTGATCAGCGCCGCATTGCAGGGTATCCCCAACACCTACGCCATTCTCGCCTTTGTAGACATGGGCAGCGCCATTATGAGTACCGAGATGGCGTTGGAGAGCGCTGGACACCGCTTTCTCATCAGTTCCGGGCCGCTGGTTGAAGGCGCCTTGATCGCCGCCGTCGAAGCTATGCGCCCCGATGTTACGTTAGCCCAAGTTGCAGCCGTCGCCACCCGCGCTCTCGAAACCAAATACTACAGCATCAACCCCGCCCTACCGCCCCCCACCCCGCCCTCCGCACCGAGCGTCCCCACCGCCGAAACTGTCCTTACCCTCACCAACAAGACCGGGCTGCACATGCGCCCAGCCAAAGATTTTGTACAGACGGCCACCCGCTTCAGTTGCACCGTACACATCCGCAACTTGGATCGCCCGGAACGGCCCGGTGGCGATGCCAAAAGCATGCTTGATGTCATGAAAATCGGCCTGAGTTTAGGCCAGCGTATTCACATTCACGCCCAGGGCAGCGACGCTTGCGCCGCAATTGCCGCCTTGAGTCAACTCATCACGAGCAATTTTGGGGAACATTGATTCTTTTGTATTTCGTTGGAGGGGGTGAGGGAACCGGGCTGCCGCCCCAAAGCGGGTTTTAGGGCGGCAGCCCTAAACTCCATGCGCATGGGGCATGACAAAAGCCTCTGGCAGGATGCCCGCCAGAGGCTTACGTTCGTGCCTATGGGGGCGACTACGCCGCCCCCCAAAAACTCGCTGGTTGCGTATTGGCGGTGCAACCGCCAATACGCAACCAAGAAACTTAGAAATCCATCCCGCCGCCCATACCGCCCATGCCACCGGGCATCGCGGGGGCTGCCTTGTCGTCGGGCAGGTCGGTGATCAGCGCCTCGGTGGTGAGGATCATGCCCGCGATGCTGACCGCGTTCTGCACGGCACTGCGGGTGACCTTCACCGGGTCAATGATGCCCTGCTCGATCATGCTGCCATACTCGCCGGTAAGGACGTTGTAGCCGAGGCTCTTGTCGCCCTTGGCCTCCTGCATACGGCGCACGTCGGCGATGATCACGGCACCATCCTCGCCAGCGTTGCGGGCCAGAATGCGCAGCGGCTCTTCGAGGGCGCGGCGCAGGATCTGAATGCCGACCTTCTCGTCCTCGTGGCCGACGACAACATCATCAAGGGCGCTGATCGCGTTGATCAGGATGACGCCACCACCAGCAACGATGCCTTCTTCCACGGCGGCGCGGGTGGCCGAGAGGGCGTCCTCGACGCGGTGCTTCTTCTCTTTAAGCTCGGGCTCGGTCGCGGCACCGACCTTGATCACGGCGACGCCACCGGCGAGCTTGGCCAGGCGCTCCTGGAGCTTCTCGCGGTCGAAGTCGCTGGTGGTCGTCTCGATCTGGGCGCGGATCTGCTCGATGCGGGCACGAATGGCCGCCTCTTCGCCACGGCCCTCGACAATGGTGGTGTCGTCCTTGGAGGCAACCACCTTGCGGGCGCGGCCCAGGTCTTCGATGGTGGCGCTATCCAGCTTGCGGCCCACCTCTTCGGAGATGACGGTGCCGCCAGTGAGGATGGCAACGTCCTGCAACATGGCCTTGCGGCGATCTCCAAAGCCGGGGGCCTTGATGGCCAGGGCGTTGATCGTGCCACGCAGCTTGTTGACGACGAGGGTGGCGAGGGCTTCGCCGTCCACATCCTCGGCAATAATCACAAAGTTCTTGGTGACCTGAAGTACCTTCTCGAGGACGGGGAGGATCTCCTGGATGCTGCTGATCTTCTTGTCGGTGATCAGGATGTAGGGATCATCCAACTCGGCTTCCTGGCGCTCAACATTGGAGACCATGTAGCCCGAGATGTAACCACGGTCGAACTGCATGCCCTCGGTGTACTCCTTCTCGAAGGCGACACCCTTGGACTCTTCGACAGTGATAACACCATCTTTACCGACCTTCTCCATCACCTCAGCGATAAGTTCGCCAATTTCGCTATCGGCAGCCGAGTTGGTGGCAACGTGGGCAATATCGGCGCGGTCGCGCACGGGGGTGGCGCTAGCCTTAATGGCGGCGACGAGGGCTTCGGCCCCACGGTCGAGGCCGCGCTTAAGCAGCATCGCATTGGCCCCAGCGGCAACAACCTTGAGGCCCTCGGTGACGATGGCCTGAGCGAGGACGGTGGCGGTGGTAGTGCCGTCGCCAGCAACGTCGTTGGTCTTGGTGGCAGCTTCCTTGAGAAGCTGGGCGCCCATGTTCTCAAAGGGATCCTTTAGCTCGATCTCTTTGGCCACGGTGACGCCATCGTGGGTCACGGTGGGCGATCCGAACTTCTTGTCAATGGCCACGTTGCGCCCACGGGGGCCAAGGGTGGTCTTGACGGCATCGGCGATCATATCTACGCCGCGCTTGAGCGAGCGGCGGGCCTCTTCGTTGAACTGAATCTGCTTGGGCATAACGCTCTACACTCCTCAACACTATTAGCCCTGGATAATGCCCAGGATGTCCTTCTCCGAGAGAATCAGATATTCGATCTCGTCCACTTTGAATTCGGTGCCGCTATACTTAGCGAAAAGAACCTTATCACCGACACTCACATTCATCTCAATCAACTTGCCGCTATCATCACGGCGGCCCTCGCCGACGGCGAGGATGGTGCCCTCCATGGGGCGCTCTTTGCTGGCGGTGTCGGGGAGAATGATCCCGCTGCGGGTCTTCTCCTCGCGCTCGGCAGGCTTGACCACCACGCGGTCGCCGAGCGGGCGGATCCGGAAGTCGGACATGGTTATCCCTCCATAAACTCACTTGATACGCTTGAAAGCGGTTAGCACTCATTCGGTGAGAGTGCTAACCGCTGTGTATATTACCGAATCTGGAACGATTTGTCAAGAGGCATGTTAGCACTCTTTTGACGGGAGTGCTAGGGGGGGGCAGATAGGAAGGACATCGGGTATACTAGGGGCTCTATACAATCCCTCGTTGCTCGGAGATAAGTTGGGCATGGAGCGTCTACGTCTACACCTTGTTGTGCTTATTGGCTATAACGGGGTACGGCAGTTTCTGCTTAGCTCGGTTCATGGGGGTACACCCGGCTATCGCTTTTGTTGCGGGACTGCTCTTGACGGCTAGCCCATTGCACCTGCTCACGATCAACAACAATCAACTGAACCTCGTGGCGATGCAGTGCCTGCCCTTTTTTGTTCTGGCATTGTTGCATCTTGACGGCTTGCCAAAAGCTGGGTCGTTATGGGCGGTACCGCGCACCGAATGGCGCGCAGTGGGCGGGATGGTGGCGGCAACAACATTTGTGATGCTGACCGATTGGTATTGGGTGCTCCTCTGTGCCGTGTTTGGGTTGATCTGGTTGGCGACGGGATTGTTCTACCCAGGACGACTCATTCTGTTGCGGCGCTATCTTTTGGCGGGCAGTGCTACGCTGCTTGTTCTTGCCCCCTTGCTGGCGGGTATTCTTGTTGTGCGTCACGATCTGCCAAAAATCGATGCCGTCAACGACCCGGTGTGGCAAAATTATATCGTTGGTTTTTCAGCCGATGCTTTTGGTTTGTTTTTACCGCCACCTTTTCATCCGATCTTAGATCGTTTGGCTCCTTTTGGGCGAGAGGGCTTTGGGACGGAGGGTTGGTACGTCGGCGCAGGTTGGTCGTTACTCTTCTTGGCTGCGCTTGGCTTGGCTGCTGCTTGGCGGACACACTGGCGGATGGTAAGTGCCGGGATAGGATGTTGGGTACTCTCGCTTGGTCCCTCACTCTGGCTTGCAGGGCACAACACCGCCATACCGCTGCCCTACGCTTGGCTCCAAAACATGCCGCTGATTGGGGTAGGACGACGCCCCGCGCTCTTTGCCGTGATGCTCTTGGTGCTTGCTTCGCTCTTTGCTGCGTTGGGCCTGCAAGCGGTTTTGCGGCGTTGGGGGCCGCGTGTGGTGTTGGCATTGCTGTTTCCGTCGTTGGCTTTTCTGCTATTTGAAGCTTGGCCACCGCCGCGAATCATCTACGCATTTAACCCTCCTGCGGTGTATAAAACACTGGCTGATCGGCCTGGTGCGGTGGCGGATTTGCCAATTAGTTGGCGCTTTGAACATGCCCGAACATTGCGCCATCAGCTCGCGCATCAACAACCGATTCTTGATGGGTATGTGGCCCGTTGGCCAAGGAAACTACCGGTTGAAACGAACCCCTGGCTCTACCAACTTGGTACCATGGCGTTGCTGGCGGATAATGATATTGTGGCGCTTGATCGTTCTAGTCTACAGGCGATGCAGTGTGCTACGCCAGTGCGCCACGTCGTGATTGATACCACCTTAGCGCAGGCGGAGGAACTGCGTCGGATTGAGCAACTTTTGGCACGCTTCTTGGGTGAACCGGCTACGCCAACCTACCGCGATGCAACTCATGTAGCCTATGAACTGCCCATTGACGGTGTGAAATGCGATCCTTTTTTAATGCTGCCAGTAGATGCGGAGGGTTGGTACATGGTCGAACAGGATGCGGCAGGCCGACGCTGGCGCTGGTCGTCGGGGCAAAGTGCATTGCTGTTTACCAACCCCTACGCGACACCCCAGACGGTGCTCCTCCGCATGTCTGTAATGGCGTATACATCAGCGCGACCGCTTGAGCTCTGGATCAATGGCGAAGCGGTGTCCCGCTGGTCAGTTGCGCCTTGGTGGCGTCGTGAGCAGGTGGTGTTGCGGCTTGCCCCAGGCCAGACGCGCCTTGAATTTGTTGCCCCAGCCGATTCTGAGGGTGTCCCTGCTTCGGAACGTACACTTAGTGTTGCGTTCAGCGCGTTGCAGGTAGAATTTTTGCGCTAAGGCATGGTTCGTGGCAACGTTACCGTTTGCGCCAATAGGTAGTGCCGACTTTAGTCGGCT
>RSAS01000001.1 GCA_003934145.1 Candidatus Viridilinea halotolerans
CGGAAGGGGAAATTTTTCGGGGGCCATGCCCCCGAACCCCCGCCGGCAGGCCCGCTATCTGACTGGCTATATAATAACTTCATACGACAAGCGATCGTAAAGCAAGGAGAAATGGCAATGGCTTCGCTACTCCTGCGTCGCTGGTGGTGGCCCCTACTGCTACTTTTGCTCTGCTTTAGCCTCGTAGGGTTCATAGTGGCGTTGCGTCCACCTCCGCCCCAGGTTCGCGCCGCCGCGTTGTTGGCCCCGGCAACCGTGGCACCAGCCCAACTCGCCTTGGGCGCTTGGAATCCCTTGGCCGCCATGCCAGGCCAAAGAGCCGAGGCGACCTCAACGCCAGCCGTGGTTGCGTGGGGTGGCGAACGCCTCGACCTCTTTGTTCGTGGTCGTAATGGTGAATTGTACCAGAACTACCGCGATCAGAGTCGTTGGTCGGGATGGCAAATTCCGGCTGGCTTGCGCGACATCGTGCTGCGTTCTGCCCCGGCCTGCGCCACATGGGGCAGCGAGCGCATCAGTTGCGTTGCTCTGATCGAAGGCGACCGCGCCGTCTGGCATTTTTACTACGATGGCCAAGCCTGGGCTAGCGAGAGCCTCGGCGGTGATGCGTGGTCGGCCCCCGCCATCGTTTCGCCTCAACTCAACCAGTTGGCCGTCTTTGTCGCCGGTGGTGGCGGACGGCTCTATGGCAAAGGCTGGGTGCCTGGCCGTTGGTCGGAATGGCAAGATTTTGGCGGCGAATTGCGCTCTGCCCCGGCATGCGCCGTCTACCGTGGCGAGCAGGTGATCAATTGCTTTGTTGTCAATACCTACCAAACCATCTCGCGCCAAGCCATCACTATGCGCAACGAGCTACTCACTGGGGCCGGCTATGTCACGCTGGCCATGAGTGAAGCCGACGGCAACATCCTCACCGTCGGCTCCGCCCCCGCCGCGCTCGCCAGCGGCCCCGGTCGCATCACGCTCCTCGTTCTCAACCGCAACCAAAACCTCTTCCAAGCCACCTGGGCCGGGCGCGAAACAGTCACTTGGCAGCGCATCAATCCCAACCACTCCTTCGCCAGTGTACCAACCTGCGCCAGCACCGCCCCCGGACGCGCCGACTGCTTCGCTCGTGGCCCCGACAGCCCCATGCTCGGCGCTTTTGGCGACATCCTCCACGCTAGTGGCACCGTGCAATGAGCAGGGCTGTCGCCCGCCTGTGCGCCTTAGGCAAGGTTTCAGGGGTCAGGTTTTAGGGGTCAGCCCGATCGCATCAGAAAGCGGCGCGTGGCACTAAACTGTAAGACAAGGTTTCAGGGGTCAGGTTTCAGGGGTCAGCCCGAGCGCATCAGAAAGCGGTGCGTGGCACTAAACTGTAAAGTAACTATGAACCATGTCTAAAGTAGCTATGAACCATGTCTTACGGCGGGGGGGCAAAGGGCTTATTCAAAAGGCCTCACAGGTCTGCTCTGTCGCACTGGAACGCCCAGCATCGTAGAACTGGCCGCCGGGGCGGAGCGTGAGGCGTTCGCCGGGGGCGAGGCCGCGTGTGACGGCCCAGGCTAGCCCGCACTGGCCCGTTGACGGCGGCGGGGGCGCGTTGTGGGGCGAGCGCTAGGTCTACCCAGAAGCCGCCGCTGCTGGCGCCTAGCCCCATGTTGGCAATGGTGATGCTGAGTTCGCCATGGGTGCTGTTGCTCGCTTCCAGCACTAGATCGGGGAGCGCCGGTGGCGCGGCAGGAACCATGACGAGCGGCAGGAAGACCTGATGGCGCTCGGTGGGATCGGTGGGAACAGTGGGATCGGCGGGAACAGTGGGGTCAGTGGGGTCAGTGGGGTCAGTGGGGTCAGTGGGGTCAGTGGGGTC
>RSAS01000752.1 GCA_003934145.1 Candidatus Viridilinea halotolerans
CGTTGCAATGCGATTCCAGAAGGGGGCGCACACGTTTTCTGTCCGCCCTTAAAGGGGCGCGGGGGAAGCAGGTTCCCCCGTCAAACACCCTTGGGGGCGCGGGGGAAGCAGGTTCCCCCACCAAACACCCTTGGGGGCGCGGGGGAACATAGTTCCCCCACCAAACACAAAGGAAAGTACACCGTGCGCGTTGTAATGAAATTTGGCGGTACTTCGGTCGGTAATGCCGAGGCCATCCGCCAGGTAGCGAAGATTGTGGCTGAGAACCACCGCGAGCACGAAGTGGTGCTGGTGGTGTCGGCGATGAATGCCCCCGATCTGCGGACAACCGATACGCTGATTGCCGCGGCCCATGCGGCGGCGGCGGGCGATGGAGATGCGACGGCTGAGGTGGCGCCACGTTTGCTGGCGATGCATATGGAGGTTGCATCCGCTTTGGCCAAGCCGAGCGATTGTCCCGCGCTTGAGGAGGAACTGCGCACGATGCTCGCTTACTTGAGCAATCTGTCGCGTAGTATTGCCATCCTGGGTGAATTGACGCCGCGTGCATTGGATCTCTTCAGCGGCTTGGGCGAACGGCTGAATGCCCGCCTGATCGCGGCGGCACTGCGCGGCGCCGGTCTTGATGCGTGCGCAGTGGATGCGACCGAATTGATCGTGACCGATGAACGCTACGGTATGGCGTCGCCGCTGATGGACGAGACGCGCGAGCAGGTGCGGGCGTGCCTCCAGCCAATGTTACTGGCGGGCCAAGTGCCGGTGGTTACCGGCTTTATTGGCGCGACCCGCGACGGCGTGCCGACGACGCTGGGCCGGGGTGGTTCCGATTACTCTTGTTCCATCTTGGGGGCGGCCTTGGATGTGCAGGAGGTCTGGTTTTGGAAAGAGGTGGATGGCGTGCTTTCGGCGAATCCGAAATTGGTGCCCGCAGCGCACACCCTGCCACGCCTCTCTTACAGCGAAATGGGCGAAATGGCCTACTACGGGGCGAATGTGTTGCATCCCAAGACGGTGCAGCCTTTGGTGCAGCGCGGTATTCCCATTCACATTCGCAACACTTTCAACCCTGCGCATCCGGGGACGGTGATTAGCAACGAGCAGAGTAGCGGGACGGCCAAGGCGGTGACGGCGATCAAGGATGTGACGCTGATCACGGTGGGCGGGCCGGGCATGCTGGGGCTAACCGGCGTGGCGGCGCGTATTTTTGGGGCGGTGGCGCGCGCAGGCAGCAACAATCTGCTCATCTCCCAGGCATCAAGCGAGCAGAGCGTCTGCTTGGCGGTACCGCGCGCCGAAGCTGGCGCGGCGGTGGCAGAGCTGCGCGCCGAGTTGGCCAACGACTTTTCGGCCCACGATGTGGAACATATTGGCGTCCTCGAATGCACCATCATCGCCGTCGTCGGTTCGGGCATGCGCGGCACACCGGGCATTGCCGGGCGCATCTTTGGGGCGTTGGGCCACGCCGGAATCAACATCATCGCCATCGCCCAGGGCAGCACCGAGAACAACATCTCGCTCGTGGTTGCCCCCGCCGATGCGGATGCGGCGGTGCAGGCGATCCACCAGAGCTTTCGTTTGTAGGGGGAAACCAAGTTTCCCCGTGTGTCCCCGTTTGGGGCGGGGGGGGTTTTTGGGGGCTGCGCCCCCACGCCCCCGCAAGGGTGATTCTTTGGGGGCTGCGCCCCCACGCCCCCGCCAAGGGCGATTCTTTGGGGGCTGCGCCCCCACGCCCCCGCAAGGGTGATTTTTTGGGGGCTGCGCCCCCACGCCCCCGCCAAGGGCGATTCTTTGAGGGCTGCGCCCCCACGCCCCCGCAAGGGTGATTCTTTGGGGGCTGCGCCCCCACG
>RSAS01000254.1:0-2450 GCA_003934145.1 Candidatus Viridilinea halotolerans
ACCCCGCCGGAAGGGGGGATTCTTCGGGGGCCAAGCCCCCGAACCCCCGCCGGCATGCCCGCCAGAGGCTTAAGTTCATGCGTATGCCCCTAAAACCCCGCCAGAGGCTTGAGTTCATGTGCGCCGCCCTTTGTACCCCGTAAGTTGGCACCCTAGATCGTTTTTATGATGACAGTGAGCCCCTCCGCGCCCAGTGAGCGCATGGCCCTGCCGCTACGCCCTGCCTGTCGGGCGGCGCCGCGTGTTGGTGCCCCCTTGGGGCTGCACGCGCCCGTGACGGCAGGGTTTACTCCTTTGCCCCAACGGGCAGGTCGCGCTGAGGCGTTTGCTTTGGCGGCGGCGGGGTTTCCTGGCTTGGCACTTGATCTCGACCATGAGCGTGGCGTGGTAGTACCCGCTGAGACGGAACGACAACTTGATGCGCTTGGCTTGGCCTATCTGCGTGCCGACCATGAGGCGGGTGAGTTGCCGCTTGAGCAGACTGCCGCCCTCGGCGATCTGCTGCGCCAAGCGGAACAACGCCATGTGCGCGGCTGCTACCTCGAACTGAGTGGGCCGGTCAGTTTGGGCTTGCAGATTGTGGATGAACGCGAGCGTCCGCTTGCCTACGATGCGCCACTGCGTGAAGCATTGGCTCAGCAGTTGGCGCTGCGCGGCGTCTGGCTGCACCAGCACGTTAGCCTCAGCCTGGGTACGGTCGTGATTGGCCTGGATGAGCCGTTTCTGGAGGCGCTCGATTCGCCCTTCTGCCCGCTTGATTGGGAGGAGGGCGGCGCGCTGCTCGCCCGGTCGCTCGTGGAATTGCCCGCCCCGCGCGCCCTTTGTGTCGCTGGCGCACCCAATTGGGCCGCAGTGTTGGCCCTGCCCGTGGATTGCGTCTTCTTTGATGCCTATGCCCAAAGCGCCGGCCTGATCCATGCCGCGAGCGCCGTGGCAGGCTACCTCGATCGCGGCGGTCGCCTTGCATGGGGCATTGTGCCCAGCGATGCGCAGCTTCTGGCCCAAGAACGGGCCGAAACCCTTGCCCATCGTTTTATGAGTAGCGTTGCATACTTGGCAGCCGCTGGTGATATTGCGCTCGAAAAGCTCTTGATGAGCGCCTTCATTAGTACCAGTAGCCGCCTTGGCCATCTACCCCCGGACGTTGCCAGTCACGCTGTCCATTGCTGCACGGAGGTCGCAACGTGGCTGCGGCAACACTACCAGTTGGAGGAGTTGTAATTGTGCGTATCGTTGTGACTGGTTCGCTCGCGTTTGATTACATCATGGATTTCCCCGGCTATTTCAGAGACCATCTGCTGATGGAGAAGGCGCACATGCTTTCGGTCAGTTTTTTGGTCGATTCGATGCGCAAGATGCGCGGTGGTGTTGCGGGCAATATCGCCTACAACCTCGCGCTGCTCGGCGAACGCCCGCTGCTCGTGGGCGTCGCCGGCCATGATTTTGGCGACTACCGTGCGTGGCTCGAGGCCCAAGGTGTGGATGCCTCCGGTGTGAAGGAGATTACCCACGAGTTTACCCCCTCTTGCTTTATCAATACCGACCGCGCCAATAACCAGATTGTCGCCTTCTACGCCGGGGCGATGGGTCACGATCACCAGAGTTCGCTCACCGAGCGCGGTCTGTCGGACAGTGATCTCGTGCTGATTTCGCCTACGACGCCTGAAGCGATTGAGCGCTTTGCGCTTGAGTGCCAGCAACTCGGCGTCCCCTACATCTTCGATCCCGGCAAGCAGGCACCGCGCCTAGATGCCGAGCATATCGCCGTCGGCCTGCGCGGGGCGCGCGTGCTCGTGGGCAATGACTATGAGTTTGGCATGATGGCGCGCAAACTGGAGATCAGCGAAGAAGAACTGATCGCCAAGACGCCATTGACGGTGATCACCAAGGGCGAGCAGGGTTCGCTCATCTATACCGATGGCACATTGGCCGTCACGATCCCCATTGCGCCGGTGAGTGACGTAGTTGATCCGACCGGCGCTGGCGATGCCTACCTCGCCGGTCTCGCCTTCGGCATCGCCCACGAACTGCCCCTCGACGTGACGGGCCGTGTCGCGGCGCTCGCTTCGGCCTATGCCATTGAGCAGCGCGGCTGCCAAGAGCATGGCTACAGCCGCGAGCAGTTCGCCGAGCGCTACCGCGCCGCTTTTGGCGCGGAGCTGCCCGTTGAAGTGCTTAACGCTGCCCGTGCTGTGTAGTGGGCGTGGGAGAACCCGGTTCTCCCACATCCTTCCCCAAGTGGGCGTGGGAGAACCCGGTTCTCCCACATCCTTCCCCAAGTGGGCGTGGGAGAACCCGGTTCTCCCACATCCTTCCCCAAGTGGGCGTGGGAGAACCCGGTTCTCCCACATCCTTCCCCAAGTGGGCGTGGGAGAACCCGGTTCTCCCACATCCTTCCCCAAGTGGGCGTGGGAGAACCCGGTTCTCCCACATCCTTCCCCAAGTGGGCG
>RSAS01000254.1:2550-6899 GCA_003934145.1 Candidatus Viridilinea halotolerans
GTTCTCCCACATCCCTCCCCAAGTGGGCGTGGGAGAACCCGGTTCTCCCACATCCCTCCCCAAGTGGGCGTGGGAGAACCCGGTTCTCCCACATCCTTTCCAAGACATCCATACTCAAGGAGTAACCGAATCCATGACCACCACAGCGTACGACATTAAAGACCTGAACCTGGCCGAGCAGGGCCGCAAGCGCATGGAGTGGGCCGAGCAGGAGATGCCGGTGCTGCGCCTCATCCGCGAGCGCTTTGAGAAGGAGCGCCCGCTGGCGGGCATTCGGGTGAGTGCCTGTCTGCACGTCACCACCGAGACGGGCAACCTCATGCGGGCGCTCGCCGCCGGTGGGGCTGATGTGGTGCTTTGCGCCTCGAACCCGCTGAGTACCCAGGACGATGTAGCCGCTGCGCTCGTTGCCTACGAAGAGATTCCGGTCTACGCGATCAAGGGCGAGAGCAACGAGGTCTACTACCAGCACATCAAGGCCGCCCTCGATCACAGCCCGCAGATTACGATGGACGACGGGGCCGATTTGGTGAGTGGCATCCTCAAGGATCGCCAGGATCTGATCAAGAGCATGATCGGCAGCACCGAAGAGACCACCACCGGCGTGATTCGCCTCAAGGCGATGGCCGCTGAGGGGGTGTTGCCCTTCCCCGTCATTGCCGTCAACGATAGCGATACCAAGCACATGTTTGACAATCGCTACGGCACCGGCCAGAGCACCCTCGACGGCGTGATTCGCGCCACCAACGTGCTGCTCGCCGGTAAGACCTTCGTGGTCGCCGGGTACGGCTGGTGTTCACGCGGCATCGCCGAGCGCGCCAACGGCCTCGGGGCCAATGTGATTGTCACCGAGATTGACCCGATCAAGGCGCTTGAGGCCGCTATGGACGGCTACCGCGTGATGCCCATGGAGCAGGCGGCACCGCTGGCCGATTTCATTGTGACGGCAACCGGCAACAAGCACGTCATTGATAGCAATACCTTCGCCGTGATCAAGCATGGCTGTGTGGTCGCCAACAGCGGCCACTTCAATGTCGAGATCAACATCCCCGCCCTGGAGGAGTTGGCGGTCGAGAAGAAGCAGCCGCGTACCTTCATTGATCAGTACATCCTCCCCGATGGCCGTCAGGTCAACCTGCTGGGCGAAGGCCGTCTGATCAACCTGGCGAGCGCCGAGGGCCACCCCTCCGCCGTGATGGATATGAGCTTCGCCAACCAGGCCTTGGCTGGTGAGTACCTGCTCAAGAACCAGGGTCAGCTCGCGGTGGGTGTCCACTCGCTGCCCAAGAACTTGGACCAGGAGATCGCCGCGCTGAAGCTGCGGGCGATGGGGGTGCAGATTGATGTGCTGACCGCCGAGCAGGAGGCGTACCTGAATAGCTGGCAGGAAGGAACCTAAACCATGTCCAATACGTTCACCACTTCGCCGCGTTTCTACTTCACGAGTGAGAGCGTGAGCAGCGGGCATCCCGACAAGATGTGCGACCAGATTAGTGACGCGATCCTTGATGCCTTCCTGGGGCACGATCCGCGGGCCCGCGTGGCCGTCGAGACGGCCACCACCACCGGCCTGATTGTGGTGCTCGGTGAGGTGACCTATGAGAAGGGCTACATTCCGATTGAAGAGATCGTGCGCAAAACGGTCACCGAGATTGGCTACACCAGCGGCGAGTTTGGCTTCGATGCCGATACCTGTGGCGTGATGGTGGCCGTGCATGGCCAGTCGCCCGACATCGCCATGGGCGTGGACAAGGCGCTAGAGGCCAAAGCTGGCACGATGACTGAGGATGAAGTTGAGGCCGTCGGCGCGGGCGACCAGGGCATGATGTTCGGTTTTGCCTGCAACGAGACGCCCGAACTGATGCCCGCCAGCATCGCTTTTGCCCACCGCCTGCTGCGCCGCTTGGAGAAGTTGCGCAAGGATGGCACGCTGAGCTACCTGCGCCCCGACGCCAAGAGCCAGGTGACGGTGGAGTATAGCTACGGCAAGCCGGTTCGTGTGGACACGGTGCTGATCAGTACGCAGCACTCCCCCGAGGTGAGCCAAGAGCAGATCCGCGCCGACATGATCGAGCATGTGATCAAGGCCGAGATTCCGGGTGAGTGGCTCGACGACAAGACCCACTACTTCGTCAACCCGACCGGGCGCTTCGTGGTGGGTGGGCCGATGGGCGACTCCGGCCTGACCGGGCGCAAGATCATCGTGGACACCTACGGTGGCGTGGCGCGTCACGGTGGCGGTGCCTTCTCGGGTAAAGACCCGAGCAAGGTGGATCGCAGCGCAGCCTACGCCTCGCGCTGGGTGGCCAAGAACATCGTTGCCGCCGGCCTCGCCGAGCGCGTCGAGTTGCAGGTGAGCTACGCCATCGGCGTCGCCCACCCACTCTCGCTGAGCGTCGAGACCTTCGGTACGGGCAAGGTCGCCGACGAGGTGATCCTCAAGGCGGTGAACGAAGTCTTCGACCTGCGCCCGGGCGCGATCATCCGCGACTTGGGGCTACGCAGCCCCATCTACCGCCAGACCGCCGCCGGTGGCCACTTCGGGCGCACCGACGTAGACCTGCCCTGGGAGCGCACCGACCGCGTCGAGGCGCTACGCAACGCCGCAGGCTTGTAGGATTTATAACAACGTGGCTGGTGCGGCACGCCGCCCCAGCCACGTTGTTGTTGTGCTAGGAAGGGAGCGTGAGAGAACTTGGTTCCCTCGCGCTCCCTTTCACATTTCGGCGGGGGCTTGGGCGCGTGGTGCCATTGTCTCTAACCCAGGTGATACCAATTACCATTGAGCATGCCGCATGCCCAATGACAATTTAGCGCATTGAGATGCCATGCTCGGCTTTCAGCTATCGGCTATCGGCTATCGGATTTGGTATGATGGGGCGATAAGCAACGCGGACGATCAGGATCGTGCAGAGCGCAGCACCTTACTGAGGCGGGCGATGCCCAACTCAAGCTCGCTGGGGGGGAGGAGGCTGAAGGAGAGGCGCAGGTAGTGGTGGCCGCCGCCTGTGGCGAAGAAGCGCGTGCCGGGGAGATAACTGACCCCGGCGGCTTCGGCGATGGGGAGAAGGGCTGCCGCATCGAGATGGGTGGGCAGGCGTACCCAAACGAAGAAGCCGCCGAGAATGGGATGCCAGGTGCAACCAGCGGGTAGGTGGCGCGCCAAAGCGGTGAGCAGAGTGTTGCGCCGCGAGCGCCAGATGGCGCGTGCGTTGGCGATATGTTGGTCGAGTTGGCCTTGATTGATCAGGGTAGCGACGATGTGGGCAGTGAATTGGTTGACACAACCGCCGCTGTCGAGCATACCTGTGGCGGTGCAGCGGCGCACCAGCGTCGGGTCGGCCAGCATCCAGCCTAGACGCAGGCCGGGTGCCAAGACTTTGGCGAAGCTGCCGAGGCGCGTAATCGGCCCGCCAGGCATGAGGTTGTAGATCGCGGGGGCGGGCGGTGCGTCATACCAGAGTTCGCCGTAGGCGTCGTCTTCGATCACCATCAGCGCCTCGTGGCGGGCCATGGTTGCAAGGGCGTAGCGCCGTTCCGGGGCGAGACTGACGCCGGTGGGGTTGCCAAAGTTGCTCACAATGTAGAGGAAAGCGACACGTTCGCCACGGGCGCGCAACATCTGCAAAAGGGTGCGTGCCGTCTCGACATGCAAACCCTGCGCATCGCCGGGCACCATTACGCTATGCAACCCGTAGTCGCGGAAGATGCGCAGCGCCAAATGATAGGTGGGGGCTTCAACGAGCACCACATCGCCGGGGCGGCTGAGTTGGCTGCAGAGCATAGCAAGCGCCTGTGAGGTGCCTCCGGTGATCATGAGCTGCGCAACCGGAGGCGTCACGCCCTCAACACGGCCCAAGCGTTCGGCGAGGGCGTGCAACAAACGCCCAGGCCCCTGTTCGGCCCCGTAGGCCAACGCCGCAGCACCATGATCGGCCAGCGTGAGCGCGGTCGCTTGGGCCAAGGCTTCGGTCGGCAGGAGGGCAGGATCGGGATGCCCCCAGCCCAACTCAACGATGCCAGGCCGCATGACGAGTTGGATATCAGGGAGCAAATGGTGCATGGAAATAACCTTGTGTATATGCCGTCCGGCGGGGGTTTGGGGGCACGGCCCCCGAAGAAATCCCCCCGTGCGGCGGGGGTTTGGGGGCACGGCCCCCGAAGCAATCCCCCCGTGCGGCGGGGGTTTGGGGGCACGGCCCCCGAGCAAGCCCCCGTCCGGCGGGGGTTTGGGGGCACGGCCCCCGAAGAAATCCCCCCGTGTGGCGGGGGTTTGAGGGCACGGCCCCCAAGAAATCCCCCCGTGCGGCGGGGGTTTGGGGGCACGGCCCCCGAGCAAGCCCCCGTGC
>RSAS01000254.1:6999-9059 GCA_003934145.1 Candidatus Viridilinea halotolerans
GCACGGCCCCCGAAGAAATCCCCCCGTGCGGCGGGGGTTTGGGGGCACGGCCCCCAAGAAATCCCCCCGTCCGGCGGGGGTTTGGGGGCACGGCCCCCAAGCAAGCCCCCCGTCCGGCGGGGGTTTGGGGGCCGCAGGCCCCTTAAGTTAATGCGCATGGGGCACGGCCCCAACCCCCCGCTGGCGCACATAATGCACCCCGCAAGCGGGTCATAGAGATGGTATCATATCTCTGTGATGAAACGATTGCCCCATAGCCTCATCCTGATCCTCTGCCTTTGGTTGCTGCTCGGCTGCACACTGCGGCCTGAGGCATTGGTGGTTGCGCCAACGGCAACGCAGGAAGCGCGTGCCACGCCACGGCCAAGCGCAACAGCTATAGCCGCGACGATGACGGCGACGCCGACAATGACGACACCCACGGCGACGACTACGACAACACCCACGGCGATTCCGTTAGATCCGACGCCAACCCTGGCCCCGTTGAGCCGTGAAGAGCGCAAAGCAATCTTTGAGCGGACATGGACAATTGTCCGTGATCGTTACGTCTACGACGACTACCGTGGGGTGGATTGGGATGCGCTGCGGCTTGAATTTACACCACGGATCGTGGCAGCAGAAGAGCCGGAGACCTTCTACGAACTGATGCGTGAACTGATTGACCGTTTGGGCGATGATCACTCGCGCTTTGAGTCACCACAGCAGGTGGCAAGCCAGCAGGCCGAGTTTCGGGGTGAATTGCGCTATGGCGGCATTGGCGCACTGATCCGCACGGTTGACGAGGGCGGGCTGATTCTGATGTTGGCACCGGGTGCGCCAGCGGAACGGGCAGGGTTGCAAGCACGCGATCTGATTCTCGCAGTTAATGGCAAGCCCTTCATTGATGAGGATGCCTTTGGCCCCGAAGGGCCAATTGGCGAGGTGCGGGGCGAGCCCGGTACCTTTGTGCGCCTCACGGTGCGGAGTGGAGATGATCCGCCACGCGATCTGGAGGTGGTGCGCGAGGCCGTCGCAAGTGATGCCTTCAATCGCGTGCGCGGCCATCTGCTGCCCGGTGGCCATGTCGGTGTGGTCGAAATCCCCAGTTTCTATGTGGATGCGCTTGATGTGCGCACGCGTGAGGCGGTGGAGGAGTTGCTGGCCGCAGGAACGATGCGCGGCTTGATCATTGACGTGCGTGGCAATTCGGGCGGCTACGTACACCTGATGCGCAACACGGTGGCGCTCTTCCACGATGGGGGCAGCATTGGCAGCACGAGTGGGCGGGCGAGCCGCGAAGAACAGCAGATTCCCGCAGGACAAACGATTCCCGCAATGGCCGACATCCCGATTGCAATCCTTATCGGCCCCAATACGGTCAGTGCGGGCGAGATGTTCGCGGCGGGCATGCAGGTCTTGGGGCGGGCGCGCATCGTAGGCGAGCCGAGCGCTGGCAATACCGAGAATCTCTTTGGCTACAACTTCGACGATGGCTCGCGCCTCCTGCTCGCCGAATTGGCCTACCACCTGCCTGACGGCACGATGATCGAAGAGCGCGGTGTCATTCCTGATCGCCAAGTCGGTGGCGAATGGTGGCGGCTGCCTCCCGACGAAGACCCCCAACTGCTGGCGGCAGTGGAGGAGTTGGGCTTGGTGTCAGGCATAGGTGACGAGAGGAAAAATTAACAGGGTGCGCGAGGGAACCAGGTTCCCTCGCATCCCCCCCCGCCCGAACGGGTGTCGGGCGCCGCCCTACAGATTCCAGTCACACCTAAATTAAAATAAGCATACATATTTTCTATATTTTATTGGATAATAGAAAAAGCTTTGTTTACAAACTAGTAATTTTGCAGTCTGAATTACGTTTGCTACTTCTCATTCACACTAAAGCATACTACAATGGCTAGGCATAGCCATTGTAGTATGCTTTAGTGTTTTGCGTGTGACTAAGCCTTGTGGGGCCATGGCCATGCCCATGCGCATGAGCGTAAAGGGCCGCAGGCCCCTAACACCTCGCCGGGAGGGAAAGCATAGACCTCACAGGTCTTTGCTGATGGCGTTCCAGTGCAGAAGAGCAGACC
>RSAS01000619.1 GCA_003934145.1 Candidatus Viridilinea halotolerans
TGCGTACCGCAAAAAGCGGCAGTTTATCCCCATTTGGTGAAACCCTTTGAGGGCTGTGCCCCCGCAGCCCATCCCCCCGTTCTACGGGATGCGGGGGCGAAGCCCCCGCAAAACACCAGGAACGCCAATGCGTGCCCAACCACAACCATACATTACTGAAGAAGCCTACCTTGAGCAAGAGCGCCGCAGCATAACCAAAAGCGAATACTACGCTGGCCAGATCTACGCGATGACTGGCGCAAAAGAGGCGCATAACCTCATTGTTGCCAATGTGATTGCCACCCTTCACGGCCAACTACGCCGCAAGCCATGCCGTGTCTATGCGAATGATATGCGCGTAAAGGTGCTGCAAACCGGGTTGTTTACCTACCCTGATGTGGTTGTGGTGTGTGGACAACCAGAATTTGTGGATAAAAAGCGTGACACCCTCACCAATCCAACGGTTGTTATCGAAGTGTTGTCGCCTTCAACTGAGCGCTATGATCGTGGGCTAAAGTTTCGTCACTATCGGACAATCGAAACCCTGAACGACTACATCCTCATTGCCCAAGATCGCCACGCGCTTGAATATTATACCCGCCATGAGCATGGGCAGTGGCTGTTGAGCGAGGCGAATGCGCTTGATGCCCAGGTTACGCTTGCGTCCATTGCGTGTGCGCTTGCTATTGCCGATGTCTATGAAAAGGTAGAATTGGAAGAGGGTGATTCTGCATTTCTTGCGCATACCAGTGACGAATGATGCGTGCGTAGGGCCGCAAAGTGGCGATGAAGGAGTGTGGGAGCGAACCGCTCAGGCCGAAGCATGCGCCCCAATAACCTCTTCACATGCACCGCATCCATGCGCATGCTTCGGCCCTACGAGGTTCTGCAAAAATTTACGTCACACACGGCTTCGACATGGTGGCTGAGCTTGTCGAAGCCACCATGTCGAAGCCAACGGGCCACCTCTTCGCCAGCCCAAAGCTTTTTCGCGCTAAGACAAGGTTCGTGGCAACGTTACCGTTTGCGCCAATAGGTAGTGCCGACTTTAGTCGGCTTCCCATTGCTGCCAAAGACCTCAGCCGACGAAAGTCGGCACTACGATGGTAAAGCGCGAAGCCCCTTTCTGAAACCATGTCCTAACAAAGTTGTGAGAAGGGGATGCGCGGGAACCTCGCTCCCGCGCATCCTTCGTCGGCACCTCAGCGCCGCACGAGCGGCAAGAAGACGCGGATCGGCCCGGCGCTGATGCTGGTACTCACCTGCGCACCCAGGCGCGCTCCGACGGGGTTGCTCAGGGTGAGGGTGAAGTCCTCTGCGGCGGCGGCGAGTTGCGCTGCGTCCACGGGGATGCTGAGTTGTTGACTGGTTTCGCCGGCGGCGAAGCTGAGGCTGCCGATGGTGGCGAGGCTATTCACGCCGCTGCTGCGGTACTGTACCGTCACTGGGTTGCTGCTGGCGGCGCTCAGTTGCACCTCTACGGTGATGCTGCTGCTGCCCGGGGCGAGGTCGTAGCGCGCCTGCGCGAAACTGAGCGTCGGAATAGCCGCGTCCGCAAGCGGCGTGAGGTTCATGTGCAGATCAAGCACCTCCGGTGGCACGCCAGCCATGGCGCTGACGCGCCGCGTGTAGCCGGGCGCCTCCACGGTGACATACCAGCAGCCTTCAGCCACATCCCAGCCGTAGTAGCCATCCGCGCCGGTGACCTGCGGGTTGACCTGCGGATCGATCAGGTTGGGATCGGGCATGGCGACCACACCAAGCGCCTCATCAGCGGGGGGCAGGTCGGCCCAGGTGCGGCTGCCCAGTGTAGCGGGCGTCTCACAGGTGAGCGGCGCGGTATCGAACGGGCTATTCTTGGGCG
>RSAS01000646.1:0-5886 GCA_003934145.1 Candidatus Viridilinea halotolerans
GCAGATTACGCAGATTACGCAGATTATTGCTTCCTCATCTGCGTAATCTGCGGATACTATCTGAGCCTATTGGGACTTTGCAACCGCCATGCCGATGCACCATACTACGCCCATTTCCTTAGACATGGTTTCGCCGCAGGTGGTAGCCTGCCGACGTGCGCTGTCTCTAGCCGCTAGCGGCTTTCGGCCTTCGCCTCACTCCGCCAAGAGCCTGCTGACACTCTCCCACTCGGCGCTGAGCGCAGCGTAGTGCGTTTGCAGCCGGGGCATGTTATCGTTACCCTCTGCCATTTGTTCCAGTTCTCCCGCCAGCGCCGCCAGTTGGGGGAATTCTACCGTTGCGGCGCTCCCTTTGAGTTGGTGGGCCGTGAGGCGCAGCGTCTTCAGATCAGCATGTTCAATGGCCGCTTTCATCTTCTTCATTTTCGCCGGAAAATCAGTTAATACCATTGCAATAACCTGTTTCATCACGCGAAGATCACCACAACGTTGCATGAGTCGATCTTTGTGAAAATGTCCAGCAAACGCAGTCTGCGTTTCGCTCTGAACATACTTATTCAGTACCAGTTGGATGCGTTCAGCAGAGATCGGCTTGGCGATAAAGTCATCCATTCCGGCGGCAAGGCAGCGATCCTTCTCCTCTTGGAACGCGCCAGCGGTGAGCGCAATGATGGGGACATGCTTTGTGCGACCCCGTTCACGCCGCCGAATCTCTTGCGTCGCCTCGATCCCGTCCATCTCGGGCATTTGTACATCCATGAAGAGCAGATCTGGCTGATGTTCGGTCCACAACGCGACCACTTCAAAGCCATTCTGTGCTTCGATAACTTCGCTGTCCGGCAACATTCTATCGAGGATGGCCTTGAGCAAGATCATATTCATCGCCACATCTTCAGCCACAAGGATCTTCACATGGCTATGCGTGAGAACTTCCTGCTCAGGCGCCACGACTTCGGGCACTGCCACATCAATATTGAGCGTATCGGTTATCAGATCAAAATAGAAGATCGAGTATTGACCTGGCTCACTCTCAACTTGGATCGTACTCCCCATCTTTTGTACAAGCATCGCCGAGATGGTCAGGCCGAGTCCAGTGCCACCAAATTTACGGGTCGTCGAGCTATCGGCTTGGGCAAACGCCCGGAAGAGGCGCTCTTGCTGCGCCGCCGTGATGCCAATACCGGTGTCACGCACCATGAAGGTGTAGCGCCCTTTGCGCTCATCAAGTTGCGTATAACGCACCCTGAGTTCCACTTCACCTTGCGTGGTAAACTTCACCGCATTGCTGAGTAGGTTGGTTAGTACCTGCTTGAGACGCAGCGGATCGACGAGGGCAAAACGGGGTATCTTGCGCTCAATATCGAGCAGCACGCGCAGCTTCTTCTCTTGGGCCGCATATTTAATGGTGGCGATACTCTCTTCCAGCAAAGCAAACATATCGGTCGTAATGTTTTCCAGATGGAGCATGCCGGCCTCGATCTTCGAAAAGTCGAGAATATCGTTAATAATGGCCAACAGGGTATGGGCCGAGACGTGGGCATTGCGGAGGTATTGCTGTTGCAGGGGGGTGAGCTGCGTGCGCTGCAGCAGATCCATAAAGCCAATCACGCCGTTGAGTGGCGTGCGAATCTCGTGACTCATATTGGCAACGAAATTCGATTTGGCTTTACTAGCAGATTCAGCCTGCTCTTTGGCTTGGAGCAATTCCAATTCGCTGCGCTTCTGCGCGGTAATATCCTGGAACATGCCGACAAGTTGGGTGACCTTGCCTTTGCGGGTAATGGGATGGCCGGAGACGCGCACCCAAAGTTCATTGCCCTTCGCCGTGATAAAGCGACAGATTTCGTCAAAGGCTTGTTTGGTCTCTAAGGCACGCTGTATCGCCTGGGCAATCGTATCCTGATCGTCGGGGTGGTAGAAGGAGATGCCATTGTGTAGGTTGTGATCAAAATCACGATCCACTTCATGAATGCGATAGACCTCTTCCGTCCAGGTCGTCTTGCCGCTGACGAGATCCAGCTCCCAGGCACCCAATTTAGCGATGCGCTGGGCATCATTGAGCAGCAACGTCGTGCGTTTCAGCGCCTGTTCAGTCAATTTCCGCTCAGTGATGTCTACGACTGAACCAATCATGCGGAGGGGCTGCCCGTCATCGGCCAAAATCAAGCGTCCTATCTCTTGCACAAAACGGCTCTCACCGCTCCCCGTGACGATACGATGATCGATATTCAGATCGCTCTGCTCACGCAATGCGCTATGAAAGGCCGCCAGAACCAACTCGCGGTCTTCGTCGGGGTAGTGGGCGACGACATTGTCAAAGGTTACCGTGAAATGTTCAGGCGTTTCACCATAGATACGATAGGTTTGATCAGACCAGAGCAACTCACCAGTAATGAGATTGTAGTCCCAACTGCCGGTATTGCCAATCTCTTCAGCCTTTTTTAATTGTGAAATACTCTGTTTAATAGTATCTTGAATAGCAACCTTTTCCGTAATATTTTCAAAAGCAACACCAACATGGTTATGCGGCAAGGGAAAGGCCTTCACCGAAAAGCAGGCGCGCATCACACGATCGTCGCCGTAGAGTATATCCTCAAAGATGTGCGCCGCGCCACTTCTGACCACCTCGGCATAGCGTTGCGGCACATTTATGGCGCGCAGATGGGGAAAGTTCTCATCGAGCGTCTTGCCCACAAGCGCACTGACCGCAATGCCGGTCATGCACTCCGTCGCCGGATTGGCATACTTCATGCGGAGGGTGCGATCATCGTTGAAATCTTCAAGGTGGTAGACATAGAGCCCCAACTGCACATTCTCGACAATATCGTGCGCTTGCTGTAGGGCGTCTTCCGCGCTCTTCTGCTCCGTAATATCACGGCTGATGCCCAGAATCCCGATGAGCGTCCCATCTTCGCCCCGATAGGGCGTCTTGAGCGTATCAAACAGCACGCGCCGCCCATCAGGGTAGGTCACCCACTCCTGATTATGACGCGGCGTGAGTTGCGTCATTATAATCTCATCTTGCTCACGAAAAGATTGTGCTACATCTGATTTAAAGAGATCGTAATCCGTCTTTCCTATAATCTCTGCTTTTGCCATTCCTACAAATCTGGAAAAAGGCATATTACAGCCAAAATAGACACCGTGAACGTCCTTGAAAAAGATAATATCAGGAATCGAATCGAAGAGCGATTGGATCAATTCGGTCTTGAGACGATATTTGTCCTTCATATGATGGCCTATTTAGATCTATGTTGATAGTAGGTGTTTCTGCTAAGTGGAAATAATTATACAATAAAAGGGGCAGCGCGGGAATAAGATTCCCGCGCTGCCCCTGCTTATACCAATTACGGTTGAAGTATCCGCATTCCTGTCATGCTGAGCGCAGCGAAGCATCTCTTTGCGTGACGAAGAGAGACCCTTCGCTGCGCTCAGGGTGACAATGCGGCATGCTCAATAGTAAATGGTATTACACACCCAAGCTCATATGTTCACAATTTACGGAAGGTAATACGCAGCAACGTATCATCAAAAGCGGCATCAAGGGCGCGCAGGCGGGCGAGGCTCTGCGGCAGAATGATACGGTGGCGGTGCCAGCCCACCGAGATCACGAGCTCGTCGCCATGCTGCGCAAGGTGAATCTGCTCTTCGGAGGCAAACGGGATCGGTACCAGCAGATCATAACCAGCGCCCGTCTTTTCGATGCGCTGGGCCGGCCCACGGTAGAGGAACTGCGCCGGATCGTTGGCGCCAAAAAGCTGATCGGCCAAGTGGTTCAACGCTTCTGCGCCGATAATCTCGCGCTCGAAGTGGGGCGCTCGCAGGATCGGGAGCGGATCAAACATCTGATTGACGTAGGGCGCATAGCCCTGTTGCATCTTGCGCCAAGCCGCAAAGTGACCATCCGCTGTGGCAGGCAGAATGCGGTTGATCACTATAGCATCAACGGCGTAGCCAAAAAGACTCAGGTAGGTCAGGCTGCGCTGCGCCTCGCGGATGACCATTTTCTCCAGGTTCATGACGATGCGCGCCGTGGTGACCTGCGGGTCGGTCAGGATGTCGCGCACCGCGACGAGCGCGTCAAGCGCGGTTTGTGCCGCCACAAAGACCTCGTCGCCGGCGATGGGCATATCGGTAAGCCGCCTCGCAACGGGGCGTACCGCCTTGAGCAGCGTGCGGGTAATGGGGAAGAGGCGCGTGATCCACCAGCGCAGCACGTTGGGTAGCGCCAGCAGGCGCAGGGTCTCGCCGGTAGGTGCAGCATCCACGACGAGGACACCAAAGCGTTGTTCATCGAAGTGGCGTTTGATCTGCAAGAGGCTGAAGAGCTCTTCGGTACCGGGAATGACTGACAATTCACTTTGAGCGATACTCTCGGCCCCTTGCCATGCAAGGAGTTCCGTCAGATAGTGCGCCATCTGGCCCCAATTGGCCTCCAGTTCGTGGAGCGCGTTCAGCTCCTGAGCCCACAAATTGGGTTGAATCAGCAGGGGTTCGGCTTCCAACACCACCCCGAACGAGTCGCCAAGTGAATGGGCCGCGTCGGTACTCATCACAAGCGTGCGGTAGCCGCGCTGGGCGCAGCGTAGGGCCGACGCGGCGGCGACGCTGGTTTTGCCCACGCCCCCCTTGCCGGTGTAAAAGAGAATACGCATGGAAAATTGATTTCTGCAGAAGATGTACCGTGAGTAGTATACACCTTCGGAAATGTTTCGAGCTTTGGAAACGCTTAAAAATTAATAAAATCACATTTGGATTTTATTAATTACAGATGAACAATAATTATATTATATAATCAATTGACAAAACGACATTTATGCCGTATGATGACGTTCATCTTATTAGTTTAGTGAGGTATTTCCATGTCAAACCCACAAAAAACCAACGAGTACGCGGCTGAAGGCGGGAAATTATACGCTATGGCTGAGACAGTCGGTACGAAGTTGGCCGAAGCCGGGGCGACGCTTGTCACATGGCCCTTCTACGTGATGCCCAACGAGGCGCGCAAAGAGGCGTTCGACACCACCAACGATCTCTTCCAGGCCGTAGGGCGGCTGCACTTGGGCCTCGTCAAGAGCGTTGCCGATTCGGTGGGGATGGCCACCCGCCAGCTCGGTGCGTCGCTGCGTGCGGCCAACACCAAGCCGGTGGGCACGAGGCCGCCCACCAAAGTCCAGATCGAAACCGGAGAGTAGAACCGGGGGGCGCGAGGGAACCGAGTTCCCTCGCCGCTCGTTTAAGGGCGAACAGAAGACGGGCAGGTCGAGGTCTGCACTCAGAGTGCCAAGGCCGTCGCCAAAAACCCTAACGAATCATTCTCCACATGCGGGGGCTCGGTTGCCGCCACCGCACGCCCAAGCGCCAGTAGCCAGTTGAGATAGACCGTCGCTTCGTGATCGGGTACGCGCTGGCCCAGCAGGTCGACCACTGCTTGGCAGCGCTCCAGCGTCATCTGGTGAGCTTCGGCCAAATCCTTCGGTAGCGCATCTGGTTGGTTGGGCGCTTGCCCGGCACAGATCGCCGAGCGCACTGCGTAGACCAGATCGCTATCCTGCTCGCCTGCAAGCGGCTGCGTCAGTATACGCATGCCCACCAACATCTTCTGGTAGGCGGCAATCGGGCCGCAATTGCTGGCCTGAATGACGTAGAGCATAGTGAAGGCTGGTGCCTGCAAGATAGTATGCCACTCTTCATTGGTAAAGTCGTCTTGATTAATCACAATCTCTCCCTAATGTGCAGGTAGGGTGCGCGAGGGAACCAGGTTCCCCCGCATTTCCCCCTGTCCGGCGGAGGGGTAGGGCATCGCCCTACAGCTTAGGTAGGGGGTGCGGGGGAACCAGGTTCCCCCGCATTTCCCCCTGTCCGGCGGAGGGGTAGGGCATCGCC
>RSAS01000646.1:5986-9043 GCA_003934145.1 Candidatus Viridilinea halotolerans
CTTAGGTAGGGGGTGCGGGGGAACCAGGTTCCCCCGCATTTCCCCCTGTCCGGCGAAGGGGTAGGGCATCGCCCTACAGATTCGTCACACCTATACGAAATAACCACCGACAATAAAAGCCGAAACAAATTGAATAACCACCACAAAGGGGTTGCTGACCAAAATGTAAAGCTGAAAGTTCCTGTGCGTGGGTTCGCGGTAGAGCTTGATCTGGCTCGACAACGGCACAATTAGGGCCAAAACAACAATGATCATGGCCCAGAAATGACCCGCAATGAGCGCAAGCAGCAAGAGCAAGATTTCGCAGATGCCAATGATCAGGTAAGAGACGATCAGCGTGCGCCGCGCTCCCAACGCCACCGTCATCGATTGCAGCCCCAATTTGCGATCACCCTCAATGCTCTTAATGTCGTTGAGAAAGAGCAACCCGGCGGCGAGGGCGCTGTTGATCAGCGCCAACAGGAAACTGGGCCAGGTCAGCGGCGCAAAAATGATGTGGCCCAGCATCCAGCTCAAAAAGACATAGCCAAACCCGACCGCCGGTGGCCCAAACCAGTAGTGCTGCTTCAGTTTGACCGGAGGAACACTGTAGGCCGCCGCGACGAAGAGGCTGCTTGCGGTGAGCAGCAGCACCCAAGGATTCTGTAGGGCTAGGATCAGGCCGAGCAGCAGCGTCCCGCCGCCCAGCACCAGCCAGTTGAGCCGCGCTGCGCCGAGCGTTACCCGTTGCGAGGGGATGGGCCGTGAGGGATCGTTGATCGCGTCCAGTTCGCGGTCGTAGTAGTCGTTGATGCTCTGGCTAAAACCTGTGCCAAAAGGCCCACACATGAGCAGCGCGAGCAGCAAGAGCAGCATGTCGGGCCAGACGCTGGCCTGAAAGCCGGGATCGCCCCGCCCTGCTGCGATGGCGCCGCAGATCACCATCGTGATGGGCGAGATCCATGTGATCGGATCGGCGAGTTCGATATGTGCTAGAATCCGTTGGGTGAGCGATATGTGGGCAGTAGGCACAGGTGGCGCAAGACGCTTATCCATAACATGTGGGCTAATTGGTGCATCCGCGTGCCGCATGCACCGCTAAGGGAAGCGGATGTTGTCGATTACCCCGTCGCGTTGTCACCCTGAGCGCAGCGAAGGGTCTCTCGTCGTTACGCGAAGAGCTGCTTCGCTGCGCTCAGCATGACGAAGGCTGCGACATGTAAAAGTTTCCGCTTCCCTAAAAGAACGAAGGGAATACGAGGGAGACGAGCCCCCTCGCATCCTCCCGCAGTCCTGCGGGACGTAACAAGGCTAATCGCTAATCTACCATTACCCATATGTGGAAAAGCTTTGGTATGCGCCAAAAGTCATTTGGGTAACATTAAGAAGCGCTTCATGCGTCAAATTTGCCGTGCGGCTCTCGCTATAATGGCTCTATTGGGGGCGGTAGCCCATACGCATGAAGCGTAGGGCTGTCGCCCTAAAACCCGCTATTGGGGCTACGCCCCAAACCCCGTTTTTTGTTCCGTTTTGGCGGCTTCGCCGCCAAAACGGAACAAAAAGAGTTTTTTTGGGGGAGGCTTCGCCTCCCCCAAGCCCCCTCCGGGGGCTACGCCCCGCGCCCCCCGCCGGAAGACGTAACGTAATGGGGATTCCTTCGCATGAGCGCCCGTCTACTGCTGGCTGATGATGATCCTCAGATTGCCCGTCTCCTTAAGGGGGTCTTTGCGACTGAGGGCTATTTGGTGCAGGTAGCCTCCGATGGCCAAGCCGCCCTCGATCTCGTGGCCCGCTGGCGCCCCGATCTCGTGCTGCTGGAACTGCAACTCCCACTCATGAATGGCTACGAGGTTTGTCGCCGCGTGCGCGATTGGTCGCAGGTACCGATTATTGTTCTCACCGCTGCGCTCGGGGAGGACGATAAGGTGGCGATGCTCGATCTCGGGGCCGATGATTATGTCACGAAGCCCTTCGGTGTGAAGGAACTCCTTGCCCGCATCCGTGTGGGCCTGCGTCATGGCATGCGCCTACAGGGCGATCCCGGCGCAATCATTCATTTTGGCAGCTTGCAGATTGATCGCGCCCGCCGCGTGGTGACCAACGACGGCATGGAATTGCGCCTTACCCCCACCGAGTATAATCTGCTTGTCTTGCTCAGCGGCCACGCCGGGAAGGTCTTGACCCACCGCATGATTCTGCGTACGATCTGGGGGCCACACTCCGAGAATGACATTAATACGCTGCGGGTCTTTGTCACCCAATTGCGCCGTAAAATCGAGACGACCCCCAGCCAACCGCGCCTCATTATTACCGAACCAGGGGTTGGTTACCGCTTCCGTCCGCCTGATCCATGTTAGGATGAAGGTATGCTGCTCAAACACCTCAAAGAGACCACCCGCCTTGATCACGAAGAGATTGGCCGCGTGGTAGACATTCCCTCACGCATCGCGTCGCTCGACAGCTATCGTGCGTTGCTGGTGCAGTTTTACGGTTTTTATACGCCGCTGGAAACGACCCTGGCAAACGTCGCCGAACTTGCTACGGTCGTTGATGATCTGGAAGCGCGCTACAAGCTCGCCTTGCTACACCGCGATCTCGTGGCGCTCGGCCTCACCACCGAGGCCATCGCGCAGCTCCCGCGCTGCCAAGCCCTCCCCGCGCTGCCCTCTGTCGCCGCTGCTTTGGGTTGCCTCTACGTCACCGAAGGATCAACCCTCGGCGGACAAATCCTCGTGCGCCAATTGCAGAGCGCACTGCAACTCAGCCCTGATGCGGGCCTCGCCTTCTTCTATGCCTACGGCCCCACCACCGGATCGATGTGGCGCCGTTTCGGAGCACAACTGGAGGCGTATGCCAGCACCCCTGAACTTGAAGCTGAAGTTATCGCTGGAACCCAAGCGACCTACCGCGCCATGCAGGCATGGATGGTGGGGGGGTAGTTGAACGCACGCCTCGCGGCGAGGGTGCGGGGGCGGACAGAACAGTTGCTCCGCAGGCCACGGATAGGTGATGGGGAGGCCAGAGATGGCCCTCACCCCCTGCCCCCTCTCCCACGTTGTGGGAGAGGGGGGAAGGCAT